>JBDTMW010000291.1:0-3166 GCA_039934065.1 Actinomycetota bacterium
CCCATGACCTCGATGCGCAGGTCGTCGAAGCTCATCTTGGCTTCGTTGGCCTGCAGATCGGCCAGCGCCTCCTCGCGGGTCGGCTCGCTGCCCAGGGCGACGGCCGCGATCTGCGCCGACTCGCTGTGAGGTAGCCGGCGGATGGTGATCCGGGCCGCCGACCTTTCTGCCTGGATGGCATGGGCCAGGACGTCCAGCAGTGCAAGTCGTGCGTTCTGGTCATCGGGTGCAGTCGCCTCGACGGGAGTGTTGCCTCCGACGAGGACGACCCGGCCATCGTCGGACAGGGCCGGCATGATGGTCGACGCGGCGCTGAACCGCGCTAGCAGCCCGTCCTCCAAGAAGTTGCGCACTCGTTCGATGACAGCGTCGCCGCGCGCCGGGACGTGAACGGGCAGCTGCACATAGCAGTCCAGCGAGCCGGGCGCGATGCTCGCGACTGCAGCGCCCAGCGCCTCGAGGTCATCGACGGCGATCACCTCGGCGCCCGCGTTCCTCAGGGCTGCCGACACCGCGGCCACCTGCTCGGCTGCTCCAGTCACCACTACTGTCGACCCCACTGTGTCTCCCCTTCGCCGTCGCTGTCTGCCGATGGTAGCGAACAACGGTCCCGGCACCCGACCGCCTACGAAGTGACCCTTCCCTCAGTGGTGCGACTGACCCCACAGCCTGCCCACCGGCCGGTGCGGGTCAGAGCGCCTGTCGTGGTTCGAGGTGCGTCTGGACGGCAGTGTCGGGCAGGTCCTTGGTGATCGCTACCTCGAGGTCCTGGGTCAGGCGGTGACTTCGTTCCACCGTCCAGGCGCCCGGCACACGGACGGTCAGGGAGACGAAGCGGTGCCGTCCGGACTCACGGGTGCGCAGATCGGCGAAGTCGATCTCCGACGTTCGCATGGTGTCCAGCACGGCCGTGACGAGGGCGAGATCTTCGGCCGGCATCGCGGCGTCGAGCAGGGATGTCAGCGACTGCGAGACCAGCCGGAACCCGGTCACCAGGATGTTCACCCCGACGATCGCGGCCACGATCGGGTCGAGCCGATCCCAGCCGGTCAGCCCCACCAGCAGGACCCCGGCGATGACGCCGACCGAGGTCCAGACGTCGGTCAGCAGATGCTTGCCGTCCGCGGACAGTGTCACCGAGCGGTGAGCAGCACCGGCCCGAAGCAGGAGGAACCCCACGGCCCCGTTCACGGCTGTGGCGAGGGTCGAGATCCCCAGCCCCAGCCCGACGCTCTGCAGCGCCACCGGATGCAGGAAGCGCTGCACCGAGCTGAACAGGATGACCCCGGCCGCGACGAAGATCATCAGCCCTTCGATGCCGGCCGAGAAGTACTCCGCCTTGCCGTGACCGAAGTTGTGGTTCTCGTCGGCGGGCCGGGCGGCCACGTGCAACGCGATCAGCGCCACGACGGCGGCAATCAGGTTCACCCCGGACTCGGCGGCATCCGAGAGGAGGCCGACCGACCCGGTCAGCAGGTACGCCCCGGACTTCAGTGAGATCGTCACCAACGCCGCCGCGATCGACAGCCAGGCGAACTTCGTCAGTCCCGGCGACGTTCCCTCTGGCTCTACGCCAACCTGCGGAAAGGCGATCTTCTTCACGGGGTCAGACTTCCAGAGCAATGTGGGCCAGCCGAGCCGGGGTGGGACTACTCGAAGGACCTGAGGCGTTGAGTCCTTTTGTGATCCTCAACGAAAGTCTCCCGATGACCCTCAACGACATACCGCTCGTCACCATCGACGGCGAAGCGACCTCCCTCGCGCAGTACGCGGACAAGGTCAAGCTCATCGTCAACGTGGCCTCCCGGTGCGGTCTGACCCCGCAGTACAAAAAGCTCGAAGAGCTGCAGAAGACGTATGGCGACCGCGGCTTCACGGTGCTGGGCTTCCCGAGCAACCAGTTCCTGCAGGAGCTTGGAAGCTCCGAGGCCATCAGCGAGTTCTGCTCCACCACCTACGGCGTCACCTTCCCGATGTTCGAGAAGGTCAAGGTGAACGGCCGCTCTCAGCACCCGCTCTACGCCGAGCTGACCAAGACGGCGGACGCCGACGGCAATGCCGGCAAGGTGAAGTGGAACTTCGAGAAGTTCGTGGTCACCCCCGCAGGCGAGGTCCAGCGCTTCCGTCCGACGGTCCAGCCCGATGCCCCCGAGATCGTTGCCCTGATCGAGGCATCCCTGCCCGCCGACAGCTGACTGGCGGCTGCGCTTGCGGTAACTTCGCCCGCCTGTTAGGTCTTTACCGATGACCAGGATCACGGCCCGCCGAAAAGTCATCCGCCTGACGGTGGGCGAGCCATCTGTCACGCGGGAAGACCTGTTGGCGGTCGAAGAGCCGCTCGAGATTCGTGTTGGCGGTCGCGCGCTCGCGGTGACGATGCGCACCCCTGGCCACGACTTCGACCTCGCCGCAGGGTTCCTGGTGTCCGAGGGCGTGCTCACGCGTGGCGAGCAGTTCGACACGGTCCGCTACTGCGCCGGCGCTACCGACGAAGGCCTGAACACCTACAACGTCCTGGATGTCACCCTCGCGCCCGGTGTCGCGCCGCCCGATCCGAGCCTGGAACGGTCCTTCTACACGACCAGCTCGTGCGGGCTGTGTGGCAAGGCGAGCATCGATGCGCTGCGCACCCGGTCGGCATACGACGTGCGGGATGACGGGTTACGGATCGACGCCGAGCTGCTCAGCACCTTTCCTGCGAAGCTGCGGACCGAGCAGGCGGTGTTCGACAAGACCGGAGGGCTGCACGCTGCTGCGTTGTTCGATGGCGTGAGCGGAGAGATGGTCGTGATCCGTGAGGATGTCGGGCGGCACAACGCGGTGGACAAGGTCATCGGCTGGGCGCTCAAGGACGACCGGTTGCCGCTCCGGGGAACGGTTCTGATGGTGTCGGGGCGGGCCAGCTTCGAGCTGACCCAGAAGGCCATGATGGCCGGAATCCCTGTATTGGCAGCCGTTTCGGCGCCTTCGTCCCTGGCCGTCGAGCTGGCCGACGAGATCGGCATGACGCTGGTGGGCTTCGTGAGAGGGAGCTCGATGGTGATGTATGCCGGTCAGGAACGCGTCGTTGTTCCTCGCAGCGTCTCGGCGGCGGCGGCTGCGAGCGGGGTCAGGTCGAGCCCACCTCCGTCGACGTAGGCGATCAGGTCGACACGCATCGACAACG
>JBDTMW010000292.1:0-3148 GCA_039934065.1 Actinomycetota bacterium
TCCTGCGGATGATCGAGCAGGGCCGCGACTGCAAGGACATCGTCACTCAGCTCGCGGCCGTCAACCGGGCAGTCGACCGGGCCGGCTTCTCGCTCATCGCGTCCAGCCTCAAGCAGTGCCTGGCCGAGCCGGGTGGCGCCGAGTCCCCTGATGCCCAGAGCCTGGAGAAGCTCTTCCTCACTCTGGCCTAAGGCACCAACAGCGACCGCTGGCGAGCGAGTCATGCGTCACGCCCCAGCAGTTCCCGAACACCACCCCAGCAGCCCAGCCCACGAGGGGATTCGCCATGGACACCATGGACAGCCATGCATGGAACCAGCGCTACGCGGACAGTGAGCTGGTCTGGTCCGGCACACCGAACACCTGGGTCGAGCAGCTGACCCAGGACCTGCCGCCCGGCACGGCTCTTGATATCGCGGCCGGAGAGGGCCGCAACGCCCTGTGGCTCGCGGCCCGCGGATGGCAGGCCACCGCGGTGGACTTCTCAGCCGTGGCGCTTGCGCGGGCCGCCTCGCTGGCCACCCAGCGGCTCGGCGACGACGCCAGAAACCTGCAGACTCTCGAGGCCGACGTAGAGACCTGGGTTCCGCCGGCGCGCTCCTACGACCTGGTTCTCGTGGTGTACCTGCATCTCCCTGCACAGCAGCGCCGCGCCGTGATGAGCGCTGCGGCCGAGGCAGTCGCTCCGGGCGGAACGCTCCTGATTGTGGGGCACGACCTGGCAAACCTGAGCTCCGGCCATGGGGGGCCACAGGATCCCGCCGTGTTGTACACCCCTGCTGACCTCGTCGCTGACATCGAGCCGGCACAGCTCACCGTGGCCCGCGCGGAGACCGTCGTACGGTCACTCACCGACGGCCAGGGCCAGCCGGTTGAGGCGCTGGACGCGCTCGTGCTGGCCCAGCGAGCTGTGGGCTGACTCGCGCACCGGGGCGCGCATACTCCAGGCGCTCGCACGCCAGGCGCTCGCAAGCCGACCGGAATATCAGGAACACTGACCCCGTTAATACCCCTAGGGGTATCCCCCGTCCCAGTCCCCCAGATCGGCGCAACTCGCCAAATAATACCCTGGGGGGTATGCTTGTCTTTCAGAACCAACCACGAGGAGCACCAGCATGTGCAGTCCCGCCCGTTGTCACCGTTGCGGCAAGACCACCTGGAGCGGCTGCGGCCAACACGTCGACTCCGTCATGTCCAGGGTCTCAGCTGCGCAGCGCTGCAGCTGCGTCCCGGTTGAACGCCCCGCCATGAGGTTCCCGTGGAGCCGAAACTGACAGGTTAGTCAGTAGTCTCGCTCGCGGTCAGTAGTTCCTTGATCCGGCCGGCCAGCGACTGTGGGACAACGGTGTCGGCGTCACGCAACGCACCCAGGGCGGCCCGCGCGCCCACCAGTCCGGCATACAGCGGCGGGCACGTCGGGCACGCCTCGAGGTGGCGCTCGACAAGGACGCGATCGGATGACATCAGCTCATCGTCGAGGTAGTCCGAGACCTTGCTCCTGGCGTCCCAGCAGCGCAGCGGGACACCGCGCAGAGCCTCCCGGCGCTCCCGTCCCTGGGCCAGCGCATCCACCATCATCATCCTTCCCCGACGCAGACGCTGCTTGGCTGCGGGCAGCGCCACGCCCTGGATGTCGGCGATCTCAGCAACGGTCATCCCCTCCGCGTCGTGCAGCACCACAGCGGTCCGGTAGATGACGGGCAGCCGCACCAACGCGTCCTCCAGCTCTTCGCGGGTCTCGGCCCGCTCGACCACGGTGGCGGCGTCCACGGTGTACGAGTCGCTACGCCACCTCTCCTCCACCTCACGCTCCACGTTCTCGGTGGCGTCCTCGCGATCTCGACGGGACACGTCGACGGCAAGGTTGTGAAGGATGCGGTGCAGCCAGGTGGCCAGCGATGCGTCGCCCCGAAAAGACCCGGCTCGTTCCAGCGCGCGCAACAGCGTCTCTTGCACGAGATCTTCGGCCACCCGGCCATCCGCCACGATCGTGCGGGCATACCGGAGCAGGCCGGGCACCTCAGCGGCGAGTCGACTACGAACGTCCAGAGCGGCCATGAAGGCGACGCTAGCGCGAGACGGTGCCCGTCACAGCAGAGTGGGTGACCTAGCGGGAGACCTTCTGTATCGGCCAGCTGCGCAGCCCGAACAGGGAATACAGCGGGCAAGAGCCGACCCCGGCGGTCGCGACCATCACACCGGCAAGGGCATAGAGCACGATCGCAAGCCAGCCTGCGGGGCCCACCAGCACGCCGACGACGACGAGCACCGGCGCCACGACGAATGCACGAACCTTGCGGTCGGCTGAACCCATATTCATCTTCACGGCGTTCTCCTCCATTGGGATTGGTTACGCCTCATAGACGCAGCAGACCCCCACAGGGATACCGGCTACGTGACGTGATGAACGTCATCATCGAGGGCCGCGGAAGGCGGTGTTTGAGGCACTCCCCAGGAGTACAGTTCAAATATGACTGATTCAAGCCACGCTGAATTCTCTGCCGAGTCGGTCGCTGTGCTCCAGGCTGTGGCTGATCCGGTTCGCTGGGCGGTGCTGTCCATGCTGGCCGACGAGCCGCGATGCGTGTGCAAGCTGCAGGAGCGGATTCCGATCGCGGGCAACTTGCTCAGCTATCACCTGAAAACGCTGCGTGAGGCAGGCCTGGTCACCACCAGCCGACGGGGACGGTGGATCGACTACGCGCTGGCCGACAACGCGCACGACCGGATGCGCGCTGCGCTGCCCGGCGCCCTGGCCGCCATCTCGTCATGAGCGTCGCCGAGAAATTGCGGCCCACCACGGCGGCCCGCCGGTGGGTGGGTCTGGGTGCGGCGGCCCTGGGGTGGCTGGTGCTCTACCAGGCGAACCTGCCGTTCTGGAACTGGGTCGTCTTCGACATCGCCGGCCTGGACCAGGCCTCCCGGCTCGGCTCCGGGGTGCATTTCTTCTTCTACGACTCGGTCAAGATCGGCCTGCTGCTGGTCGGGATCATCTTCGCCGTCACCGTGCTGCGCTCGTTCATGAGCGTGGAACGCACCCGGGCCATGCTGGGCGGCAAACGTGAGGGTGTCGGCAACGTGATGGCCGCCGGCCTGGGCGTGATCACCCCGTTCTGCTCCTGCAGCGCCGTGCCCGCGTTCATCGGGT
>JBDTMW010000293.1:0-3111 GCA_039934065.1 Actinomycetota bacterium
TGAGCAGGTCGATCGAGGACATGATCATGCCCGGCGTGCAGAAGCCGCACTGGAGGGCGTGACTGTCGTGAAAGGCCGCCTGCATCGGGTGCAGGACGCCATCTCTGGCCAGCCCCTCGATCGTGGTGATCTCGTGACCGTCGGCCTGAACCGCCAGCATCGTGCAGGACTTGACGCTGCGACCGTCGAGGTGAACGGTGCACGCACCACAGTTGGTCGTGTCGCACCCGATGACGGTGCCGGTCTTGCCGACCTGCTCTCGCAGATACTGGACAAGCAGCGTGCGATTCTCGACCTCGTCGGAATACAGGACACCGTCCACAGTGATGTTGACTCGGGTCATCCCAGCCCACCTCTCCACAGCCGCCGGCGGATCGGACCCCCACCGGACGCGGCGACCTCGCGCAGCGGAGAGCGTTGGCCCTAGACAACCGCGATGTGACCCGCGACACAAGACCTGTCGGGTATTAACTTCCGGCCGCTCGCGTCAGTTCTTCCCATGGTGGATGCGGCCCTCGAGCCCGGCCAGGCGTCCACCACCGCCGCCCCAGCGCACAGCGATGATCTCGGCGGCGATGGAGACGGCAGTCTCCTCGGGAGTACGCGCGCCGAGGTCGAGCCCGATCGGACTGGACAGCTGGGCCAACTCCTCGTCGGTCAGGCCGGCCGCACGCAGTCGCTTCAGCAGGTCGTCGTGGGTGCGCCGTGATCCCATCGCCCCGATGTAGGCGACGTCAGGCAGCCGCAGCGCGACCTCCAGAAGTGGCACGTCGAACTTCGGGTCGTGGGTCAGCACACACATCACGGTGCGCGAGTCGATGGCGCCCGCCTCCGCCTGCGCACGCAGGTAGCGATGCGGCCAGTCCACGACCACCTCGTCAGCACCGGGGAACCGCGAGACCGTCGCGAACACCGGACGCGCGTCACAGACCGTCACCTGATATCCGAGGAACGACCCGAGTCGGGCCACGGCAGCGGCGAAGTCGATCGCACCGAAGACGAGCATTCGCGGCTTCGGGGCATGGGTGGCACAGAAGACGCGCATCCCCTCGCCCCTGCGCTGACCCTCCGGACCGTAGGTGAGCAGCTCACTGCTCCCGCTGGCCAGCAGCCCCCGCACATCGTCGGCAATCGCGGCCTGCGCGCGCTTGGACCCGAGGTCGCCCTCAAGCGGTATGCCGACCCCCTCCGGCCGCAGGATCAGTCGCCTCCCGAGCCAGGCAGGATCCGGGTGCTCGACCACGGTGGCCACGGCGACCGGCCGCCCGGCGTCGATGTCCTCGGCCACCCCGCCGAGCTGGGGGAAGGTCTCTTGAGACACCTTCTCCACGAACACGTCCAGGATGCCGCCACAGGTCAGGCCCACGGCGAAGGCATCGTCGTCGCTGACCCCGTATCGCTGCAGCACCGGTTGCCCGTCGGCCACCACGTCCTGGGCCAGGTCATAGACCGCCCCTTCGACGCAACCGCCCGAGACCGAGCCGACGACACTGTGGTCCGGGCCGACCAGCATCGAGGCACCGGCCGGTCGTGGCGCTGAGCGCCAGGTCCCCACGACGGTCGCGACACCGATCGTCTTCCCGTCGCGCCACCAGCTCATCAGCTCAGGCAGAACCTCACGCATGTGCCACCACCTCCAAGAGCTCTGCGAACGACGCGAGCGAATGCCCGGCCACAAACTGGTCAACATAAGGCAAAGCGGCGGCGATACCGCCCTGGACCGGCTGGTACCCCGCCTTTCCGCGGTGCGGGTTCATCCACACGACAGCATGGGCTAGGCGCTGAAGCCGCGCGACCTGCTCGGCGAGCAACCGCGGATCGCCCCGCTCCCACCCGTCGGAGGCGATCACGACGACCGAGCCACGCGCCATACCGCGCTGTCCCCATCGGACGGTGAAGGCCCGGATCGACTCTCCTAACCGGGTGCCGCCGGACCAGTCGGGAACACTTCGACCCGCTGCCATGAGTGCCTCTTCGGGATCGCGGAGCCGCAGCGCTGTCGTCACCCGGGTCAGGCGGGTTCCGATCGTGAAGACCTCGACGCGACCAGGCACCGCGCGGCAGATGCGGTGGCTGAGCCGGAGCAGCGAGTCGGCGTAGGGCTCCATCGACCCCGACACGTCGACCAGCAAGACGATCCGGCGGGCCTTGGTCCGGGGGTGGCGATGCCGTAGTGGCCCGGGCTCCCCCGCCCGCTGAAGCTGTTCACGCAGCGTGCGCCGGGGGTCGATCTCACCTCTGCGGGACGGGCCCCGCCTGGGGCTGCGGCGGCGCGGTGGATCGACCCGGAGCGAGGCGAACAGCGTTGCCAGAGAACGGCGTTCGAGCACGGAGAGTTGGGCGATGTCGCGATGTCGCAACACCTCGTTCGCACTCGCGATGGCATGCGCCGCCTGTTCCTCGCCCTCGGCGTCGCCCAACGCCTCGGGCGTCAGCGACGCCCGCTGGACTGTTCTCGACGAGGGCTCGCCGTGCAGTCGGGGCGGGCCTTGGTCGAAGAACCAGGCACGGAACGCCGCGTCGTAGCGTTCCAGGTCCTCCGGTGACGAACAGAGGGTGCAGCGGCCTGCCCAGAACACTCCCTGGCGGTCGCCCGCATCCGCGAGGGAGGCTGCGCGCAGGAACGCATGAGTGCGGTCGGCGGTGACGGCGACCCCCGTGTGACGCACCGTGCGGGTGAACGCGACCAGCATCTCGTCGGGGGCCAGGCCAGAGCCCGCGTCGCCCAGGCCCGAGTTGCCCGGGCCGGCGCGCCCTGAGCCGGCCTGCCCGGAAGCGGCGCTCACAGGGTGTTCACCGTGGTTCTCATCGGGCCAGGATCAGGTCCAGGGTGTCCCGCACACGGTCCGAGTCCTCGCGGTACTTGAGGACGGCACCCAGCGTGGCGCTCGCGGTCTCGAGGTCGAGGTGGTCCCGCCCGAGCTGGTGCAGCGCCAGCGCCCAGTCCAGCGTCTCGGACACTCCCGGGGGCTTGAGCAGGTCACCGGAGGCGCGCATCTTCTGTACGGCCCGGGCCACCTGTTCGGCCAGCAGCTCGGACACCTGGGGCAGCCGGCTGCGCACGATCTCGACCTCGCGGGCCAGACCCGGGTGATCGATCCAGTGATAGAG
>JBDTMW010000294.1:0-3098 GCA_039934065.1 Actinomycetota bacterium
TCGACTCCTGGAACATCACCAAGGCTGCTCGCCTGGTGTTCCACCAGCTTGACGAAGTCCCCGACCCGCTGCCCGAAGAGCTGCGTTCCCAGCACCATCTGGTGAGTCTCCTTGATGCCTACAAGCTCCTGCACCTGCCCCGGACAAGAGCCGACGTCCAGCGCGGCCTCGAACGACTGCGCTACGACGAGGCCTTCACCATCCAGGCCGTTCTCGCCCAACGACGGATCGCCACGGAGCACCTGCGCACGACCCCCCGGCTGCACCGGCCGGGTGGCCTGCTTGAGGCCTTCGACTCCCGTATTCCGTTCGAGCTGACCGCGGGTCAGCAGGAGGTCAGCGCCGAGATCGCCAGGGATCTGGCCAACGAACACCCCATGCACCGGCTGCTACAAGGCGAGGTCGGGTCAGGCAAGACCGTTGTGGCCTTGCGGGCGATGCTCTCGGTCGTCGACTCCGGCGGGCAGTCCGCGTTGCTGGCGCCTACCGAAGTCCTTGCCCAACAGCACTTCCGGTCGATCACCTCGATGCTCGGCGACCTTGCCGAGCGAGGCATGCTCGGTGGCAGCGAGATCGGCACCCGGGTGACGCTGCTGACCGGGAGCCAGCCAACCGGCGTACGGCGCAAGTCCCTGCTCGATGCCGCATCCGGTGACGCAGGCGTCGTCATCGGCACCCACGCGCTGATCCAGGAGCACGTCCAGTTCTTCGATCTGGGGCTCGTGGTGATCGATGAGCAGCACCGGTTCGGCGTCGAGCAGCGAGATGCGTTGCGCAGCAAGGGAAGACAGCCCCCGCACGTCTTGGTGATGACCGCGACGCCGATCCCGCGCACGGTCGCCATGACCGTGTTCGGCGACATGGAGACGTCGACCCTGACCGAGCTGCCCAAGGGACGTTCACCGATCGTGACCCATGTGGTCAGCAACCCCCGATGGTTCCAGCGCACCTGGGAGCGAGTTGCCGAAGAGGTTCGCGCCGGACACCAGGCCTACGTCGTCTGTCCGAGGATCGGCGACGTCGACTGGGAGCCTGGCTCGGAACCAGCTGCCACCAAGGCGGAGGTGTCGGACGAGGATGTCCAGGTCGTGTTCGACGTTGACGAGTCGGCACCGCCATCGACTCGCGAGCCGCGAAGCGTCCTCGAGATGGAGGCCGAGCTTCGTGACAACCCTGCGTTGTCGGGTCTGCGGATCGCAGTCCTGCACGGGCGGATGCCCACCGACGACAAGGAGCAAGCCATGCAGATGTTCGCCGAGGGCACGGTTGACATCCTCGTGGCCACCACCGTCATCGAGGTGGGTGTGGACGTCGCCAACGCCACCGTCATGGTCATCATGGACGCTGACCGCTTCGGCATCTCGCAGCTGCACCAGCTCAGAGGCCGGGTCGGTCGAGGCGACTCAGCCGGGCTCTGCCTGCTCGTGACCGAGACCGAGTCCGAAGCGGTTCAGCAGCGGCTGACCAGCGTGGCGGCCACCAACGACGGATTCACCCTGGCCCGGCTCGACCTTGAGCAGCGCAAGGAGGGTGACGTCCTGGGGGCTCGCCAAAGTGGCGGCAAGTCGCAGCTGCGGCTCCTGCGACTGCTGCGCGACGAGGACGTCATCTTGCAGGCACGCGAGGACGCCTTCACCATCGTCAACGCCGACCCGGATCTTGCGCACCATCCGGTGCTGCGTGACGTCATCGCCTCCGCGCTCGACGAAGAGCAAGCCGCCTATCTGGAGCGAGGGTGAGGGGCCGATGACGCGGATCATCTCCGGGCTCGCCGGCGGGCGCCGGATCCACACACCGCCCGGCAGTGGCACCCGACCGACCAGCGACCGGGTTCGCGAGGCCCTCTTCTCGCGGCTGGAGCACCTGGACGTGGTCCACCACGCCAGTGTCCTTGACCTTTATGCCGGCTCGGGGGCCCTTGGGCTCGAGGCCGCCAGCCGTGGGGCCAGGAGCGTCCTGCTGGTCGAGTCCGACTGGGCTGCGGTCGCCGTGATCCGGAGGAACATCGCCGATCTGGGTCTGCCAGGTGTCGATGTCGGCGTCCGGGCCGAGACCGTGGAAAAGGCGCTGGTGTCCGGGCCGGCCACGGACAGGGGGCGATACGACCTGGTCCTGGCCGACCCGCCATACGACGTCACCGAAGAGGCACTCGCTGATGCGCTCAGGCTCCTGGTGACCCACGTGTGGCTCAGCCCGGATGCACTGGTCGTGGTCGAGAGGTCGGCTCGCTCGCCCGAACCTCGCTGGCCGCCTGGGCTCGATGGTGCCGGCGAGCGCCGCTATGGCGAGACCAAGATGTGGTTCGCCGACTTTCCAGGGCCCCGAGGCGTTGCCTGAGTGGCCGCCGGCGATGTGCCCCCCAGGCCAATGCTCACGCCGGAGGGTGAGCCTGCGATTGCTGACTGGTCACTCAGCCAGGGCGTTCGGCACCTCAACCACGGGTCGTTCGGCGCCGTTCCCCTCATCGCCCAGCGCGCGCAGTCGGGTTTCCGCCAGGCCATGGACGAGAATCCGTGCGCATGGTTCACCGGCCTGCCCGACCGTGTCGGCGCCGCACGGTCAGAGATCGCGGGCTACCTGAACGCGGATCCGGGGCGCACAGCTCTCGTCCCGAACGCTAGCGCGGGAGTTACGGTCGTATACGCGAACATCCACACCTTTCGTGGCATGGAGATCGTCATCACGGACCACACCTATGGTGCGGTAGCGATGGGCGCGGAGCGTTGTGCCCGCCGCTGTGACGGTGTCGTCCGGATCGCGCGGGTACCGCTCGACGCCGACGCGGCGTCGGCCACCGAGATCGTGATGGCCGAGGTCACGGACCGCACCTCGCTGATCGTGATCGACCAGGTCACCTCGGCTACCGGCCGGATGATGCCGGTTGGCGCCATCTCTGCAGCCGGCCGCGAGCGAGCCGTTCCGGTGCTCGTGGACGGCGCGCATGCGCCAGGGCTGTTCGCCGAACCGCTTGAGGGAGTCGATGCCGACTTCTGGGTGGGTAACCTGCACAAGTTTGCCTGCGCACCACGAGGGAGCGCCGCACTCGTGGCCTCCGGCTCGGTCGCTCAGCGGCTCAACCCGCTGATCGACTCCTGGGG
>JBDTMW010000295.1:0-3094 GCA_039934065.1 Actinomycetota bacterium
CCGACCCGACCCAGATTCGTCAGCTCACGTCGTTCTTCTCATGGACCGCCTGGGCAGGATCGACGTTGCGCCCGGACAAGAACTACAGCTATACCAACTCCTGGCCACCCGAGCCGCTGGTCGCCAACCAGCCTCCGGCCAACGTCCTGGTGTGGAGCGTGCTCTCCCTGATCGCGCTGTTGGCCGGTATCGGCGCGCTGTTCGCCGCCTTCGGCCGCTGGGGCGACCGGTTCGGCTGGAAGGGCCGGCAGGCCGACACCATCTCGTTCCGCCCGCCCGGCGACGTGGTGCTCACTCCGGCGCAACGGGCCTGTGCCTACTTCTTCCTCGTCGTGGGTCTGTTGTTCTTCATCCAGGTCATGGTCGGTGCCGCCAGCGAGCACTACCGCGCCGACGTCTCCAGCTTCTTCGGTTTCGACCTCGCCCGGTGGCTGCCGTACAACCTGGTGCGCACCTGGCATGTGCAGCTGTCGATCTTCTGGACCGCGACGTCCTTCCTGGCTGCGGGCATCTTCCTCGCGCCGATGATCGCCGGACGCGAGCCGCGCCGGCAGCACTGGCTCGCCTACGGCCTGCTCGGAGCCCTCGCCATCGTGGTCTTCGGCAGCATGGCTGGTGAGTACCTCGACATCCACGGACTGCTGTCCGGCACCTTGAGCGCCTTCGGGATGCAGGGCTGGGAGTACCTCGACCTCGGCCGGTTCTGGCAGATCCTGCTCACCGTGGGCATGGTGCTGTGGGTTGTCATCCTGTTCCGCGGAATGCGCAGCCGGCTGAAGGTGGAGTCGCGCGGCAACATGCCGTGGATGTTCTTCTTCACCGCGCTGGCCATCCCCGCGTTCTACGCGGTGGGCCTGCTCACCAGTTCGAACGACAGCTTCACTGTGGCCGACTTCTGGCGGTTCATGGTGGTGCACCTGTGGGTCGAGGACTTCCTCGAGATCTTCACCACCGTCCTGGTGGCCTACATCTTCGTGATGCTCGGTGTCGTGCGCGAACGCGTGGCGCTGACCGTGATCTTCCTTGACATCATCCTGTACTCCGCCGGCGGGGTCATCGGCACCATGCACCACCTCTACTTCTCGGGCAGTGCGGCGGAGGGAATGGCCCTGGGTGCCTTCTTCTCCGCCATGGAAGTGATTCCGCTGACGTTCCTGACCGTCGAGGCGTGGTCGTTCCTGCAGCTGGGCGCCCGCCAGGAGTCCAAGTCCAAGACGCCTTTCCCGCACCGCTGGGCAGTGATGTTCCTGGTCGCCGTCGGCTTCTGGAACTTCCTCGGCGCCGGCATCTTCGGATTCCTCGTCAACCTGCCGATCGTGTCCTACTACGAGATCGGCACCGCGCTGACTGCCAACCACGCACACGCCGCGATGATGGGTGTCTACGGAATGCTCGCGATGGGGCTGGCGCTGTTCTGCCTGCGCTACCTCATCCCCGCCGAGCGCTGGTCGGACCGGCTGGCCAAGATCTCATTCTGGTCGGCCAACATCGGCCTCGCCTGGATGTCCTTCGCAACCCTTCTGCCCCTGGGCATCCTGCAGCTCTTCGCCTCGGTCAACGACGGCTACTTCGCCGCGCGGCAGCTGTCGTTCATCACCAACCCGACCAACAGCATCTTCGAGTGGATGCGGCTTCCCGGCGATCTGCTGTTCATCCTTGGCGGTGTCCTGCCGTTCCTCTACCTCTGCTGGCTCGGGGTCCGTTACCGAGTGCCCTCGGGACATCTGGATGAGCTGGACGAGGTGCTGTTCACCGAGATCACCGAGCGGGTGCCGGTCGAAGCCGAGGACCGGTAACGGTGAGCCTGGACCCAGAGGTGTTGATGATCGGCGGTTACGCCTTCGTCCTGCTCGCCGCTGCCGCGATACTGGACTCGGCGGGCAAACACACCCAGCGGCGCTCCGAACGCTTCCGCACCAGCGGGTTCACCTACCAACCGCAACACGACACCTGGACCTGCTCGGAGGACGCGATGCTCTGGCCCATGGAGTATGACGAGCACCACCACCTCGTGCGCTATCGAGCCAAGGCGTCGGTGTGCAACTCCTGCCACGCCAAGCCCGGCTGCACCGACTCGGCGACCGGGCGGGAGGTCACCCGTGCGGTCGCGCCCTGGCCGCACTCGGAGGCCGGCCGGTTCCACCGGGGTATGTCCTTGGTGCTCGTGGGTATTGCCGCGTTACTGCTGCTTGTCGCGGCCGCCCGACACCTCGAGCTGTCGACACTCGTGCTCGGCCCGCCCCTGCTGTTCACCGCGCTGCTCGGGCGCCGCTACAGCGACCACTTCCGGGCCACGCCGGCCAACTTCCCTGCGCCGACCCCCTCGACCGGGCTTCGGGTGACGCAGACCTCGCGCACCCGCTGGGGATCCGATGCTTGGGAGGAAGAATGATGTATGTCGCCGTGGTGGTGTTGGTCGTCCTGCTGGGCCTCAGCGTCGCGAACACCAAGGTGCTGCGGGAGTACCAGCGGGGTGTGCTGTTCCGGCTGGGTCGTCTGCGTCCACTCGCCGGGCCGGGCCTCGTCTTCCTGATCCCCTTCGTCGACCGGATGGAGCGGGTCGACCTGAGAACTGTCACGCTGACCATCCCGCCTCAAGAGGTCATCACCCGCGACAACGTGCCGGCACGGGTCAATGCGGTTGCGTACTTCCGGGTCACCGACCCAGCCCGAGCCATCACTGAGGTCGAGGAATATGCGGTGGCCACCTCGCAGATCGCCCAGACCACGCTGCGTTCGGTGCTCGGCCGGGCAGAGCTCGACGACCTCCTCGCCGAGCGCGACCAGCTCAACGACAGCCTCGCGCGGATCATCGACGAGCAGACGGAACCCTGGGGCATCAAGGTCACCACCGTCGAGATCAAGGACGTGGAGATCCCCGAGGCGATGCAGCGGGCCATGGCTCGTCAGGCCGAGGCAGAGCGCGAGCGGCGGGCGAAGATCATCAACGCAGAAGGGGAGTTCCAGGCAGCGGCGAAGATCTTCGATGCCGCGGAGATCCTCAGCGCCAACCCGGCCGCGCTTCAGCTGCGCTATCTGCAGACCCTGCTCGAGCTCGGGGGTGAGAAGTCCACCATCGTCTTCCCGCTGCCGA
>JBDTMW010000296.1:0-3091 GCA_039934065.1 Actinomycetota bacterium
CCGTAGGCGTAGGCCTTGTCCTTGTGCACGATCGAGCTGAAGGCGTCGACCGCCTCGCCCTGAAGGAGGATGTCGACCTTGACCAGGTCGGCGACCTGGTCACCGTCGGGCTCGTAGTCCAGGGAGGCGTATCCGCGGGTCTTGGACTTCAGCTGGTCGAAGAAGTCGAACACGATCTCGGCCAGCGGGAGGGTGTAGCGCATCTCGACGCGCTCTTCGGAGAGGTAGTCCATGCCACGCAAGGTGCCACGACGGGTCTGGCACAGCTCCATGACGGACCCGATGAACTCACTCGGCGCCAGGATCGTCGCGCGGACGACCGGCTCGCTGATCTCGCCGATCTTGCCGTCAGGGAACTCGCTCGGGTTGGTCACCGTGACCGCCTTGCCGTCATCGAGCTTGACCTCGTACACGACGTTGGGCAGGGTCGAGATCAGGTCCAGGTCGAACTCTCGCTCGAGCCGCTCGCGCACGATCTCGAGGTGCAGCATGCCGAGAAAGCCGACCCGAAAGCCGAATCCGAGCGCAGCTGACGTCTCGGGCTCGTAGACCAGCGCCGCATCGTTGAGCTTGAGCCGGTCCAGGGCGTCGCGAAGGTCGGGGTAGTCCGAGCCGTCGATGGGATAGAGCCCCGAGAACACCATGGGCTTGGGGTCGCGGTAGCCGCCGAGATCCTTGGTCGCCGGCTTGGACGCGTTGGTGACCGTGTCGCCGACCCGCGACTGCCGCACGTCCTTCACGCCGGTGATCAGGTAGCCGACCTCGCCGACGCCCAGGCCCTTGGAGACCACGGGCTCGGGCGAGATGACGCCGATCTCGAGCAGCTCGTGGGTTGCCTTGGTCGACATCATCAGAATCTTCTCGCGCGGGTTGAGGTTGCCGTCAACGACTCGCACGTAGGTCACGACGCCGCGGTAGGTGTCATAGACCGAGTCGAAGATCATCGCCCTCGCAGGGGCGTTTGGGTCGCCCACGGGAAACGGCAGGTCGCGCACGATCTTGTCCAGCAGCGGCTCAACCCCGCCACCGGTCTTGCCCGACACCCTGAGACAGTCCTCAGGCTGGCATCCGATCAGGTTGGCGAGCTCCTCGGCATACTTCTCCGGCTGTGCGGCCGGCAGGTCGATCTTGTTCAGGACGGGGATGATGGTGAGGTTCTTCTCCATCGCGAGATAGAGGTTGGCCAGGGTCTGGGCCTCAATGCCCTGAGCGGCGTCCACGAGCAGAACGGCACCCTCGCACGCGGCCAGCGACCGGGATACCTCGTAGGTGAAGTCCACGTGGCCAGGCGTGTCGATCATGTTCAGGCAGTAGGTGACCTCGTCGACCTCCCACGGCAAACGCACCGCCTGGGACTTGATCGTGATGCCACGCTCGCGTTCGATGTCCATCCGGTCGAGGTACTGCGCGCGCATCGCCCGGGGGTCCACGATCCCGGTGATCTGCAGCATCCGGTCCGCCAGGGTCGACTTGCCGTGGTCGATGTGAGCGATGATGCAGAAGTTGCGGATGAGGTCCGGCGGCGTCGCGTGCGGCTGCAGGGCAGTACGGGCCATGGGTGACACGAGCGGACTACCTCAGGATTCTTGGCGACACTGGGACATTCTCGACGACACTGGGACGGCCGTGGACAGGGGCCGTCCTCCATCCTCCCACGACCCTGACCACGACGACGACGGGCGCGCGGACGGACGGCGTGCGCCCGCCGGCCTCGTCATGCTTGTGACTGCACGGCCGAGTCCGATCGAGGCAGCACGCCGGACAACGCCACCAGCACCAGGCACAGGACCAGGGGAAGAACCATGGCCTGGCGGATGCCCACCAGCCCCGTCAGTGCCCCGATGATCGCCGGGCCGATGAGGAAGGCGCCATAGCCGAACGTCACCACGACCGCGAGCATCCGTCCGCCGCCCGCGTGGCCCGCGACTGCGTAGACCTGCGGCGCGATCATCCCCACGCCGAGGCCGACCAGAGCCCACCCGACCAGCAGGACCGGAAGCGGCCGACCCACGAGGGTCACGAGGTACCCGGCGGACGCCACCAGCCCGCCGAAGCGCACGACGTTGGCCCGGCCGAACGCTGCCACCGCTCGATCGCCGAACAACCTGATCAGGACCATGAACGCGCTGACTGCTACCAGTCCCAACGCCCCGGTGGACGGTGCGACCCCCGCCACGTCGGTGACGTGGACCGATGACCAGTCGACCGCAGTACCCTCGGCCAGTCCGAAGCTGAACGCCATCGCTCCCAGCAACAGCGCGAACATCGGGACGCGTGGCCCGGCAGCTGACCGGCTGATGTCGCTGGTTCGCTGCGTCGCCGGAACCCAGCGAGAGATCGTCACACAGGTGACTGCGGAGACCACGCTGAGTGTGAGGAACGCGGGCGTGACCACGGAGGCGCCGGAGCCGGCCAGCCGGGCGATGAGCACAACAGTCGCCGCACCACACAGGTTTCCCAGACTGAAGCTCGCGTGAAGCCTGCTCATGACCGGCCTGGCACGAGCCTGCTCGACCCGGACGCCAAGGGCGTTCATCGAGACGTCCATGGCTCCGTTGCCCAGCCCTGCCAGTGCCATAGCGGCAGCGGCGAGCGGGAGTGTCGGGGCGAACGCCAGCGCCAAGCACCCAGCGATCAAGAGCCCTGCGGCCGGCAGGACCACGCTTCTGGCGCCATGGCTGTCCGCTCGCCGCCCCCCGATCTGCATGGACACCAAAGCCGCCGCCGCCAGCGAGACCAGGAGAACCGCGAGCCCACCCGTATCGACGCCGAGCCGCTCGCGCAGTGCAGGCAGCGTCGCGCCGATGCCGCCGACGAGGGCACCGTTGACCGCGAACAGGCCCGCGACCGACAACAGTGACTTCGCACCGGCCAGCTCAGCACCGGCCAGCTCAACGCCGACCGGGTCAGGCATGACAGGCCTGGCGATGGCCGACCAGCACGTTGACCGCGGCAGTACAGGGGCCGGCGTCGACGTCGACGAGATCGGCGTCGTGCACCATGGCGGCTTCGGTCACTGCCCAATGTTCCCACCCGCACCCAGGCTGCGTTCGGCGAACCTCTGGTCACAGGGGTGAGGTTCGTCCCTCGC
>JBDTMW010000297.1:0-3068 GCA_039934065.1 Actinomycetota bacterium
CGGTGGACGCCGGCGCTGCGGGGGGCGGCGGCTGGTCGGCCAGCTCGGGCGCAGGATCACCTGGCGGCGTGGTGGTGGCTGTCTCGAACGACCAGGCCATGCGGCTGGCCAAGGCCGACCCAACAGGTATGTCCGAGGTCGCCTTCAGCCTGCTGATGAGGGCACCCGGCACCTGAATTCTCGCCCGAATGCATCTGTTGCCACGGCTCGCTCCTCGCTATCTTGATCTGCGTTGATCCATCGATCTGAAGGGACCCACGCTCGTGCTCAAAGGATTCAAGGACTTCCTGATGCGAGGCAACGTTGTTGACCTCGCCGTCGCTGTCGTCATCGGTGCCGCATTCGGCACTGTGGTCAAGGCGTTCGTCGATGTCGTCATGTCGCTCATCGGCAAGCTCGGCGGCCAACCCAACTTCGACGCCTGGAGGCCTGGAGAGGTGCCGCTCGGCGCGTTCATCACGGCGCTGGTTGCGTTCGTCATCGTGGCCGCGGCCATCTACTTCGTCGTGGTCACGCCGCTCAACAGACTGGCAGAACGTCGTGCCAGCGGCATCGAGCCGCAGACCCAGGCCCCGAGCGAAGAGGTCGCCCTGCTCACCGAGATCCGCGACTCCCTGCGGGCTCGCAGCTAGCTCACGGCTCAGACCCCGCAGGCGGATGCACACCGACCTGGCGGGTACCGTAGTCATCGGTGCCATCTCGACTGACGACGAGCGCGATATGGCGTCTACCGGTGCTCGCCGAACCTGTGAGGCACGTCTCCGGTGCCCCACGCCGGCCCCGTCCGGTCAACCGTCCGACCTTTAGCCCGAACCTTGAGGTGGTCCTGATGTCCCTGGCTCTACCCACTCCGATGCCACTTGTGCTCGCCGACCTGTGGTCGCGCACCCGGGCGGCCGACGCGGTGACGGTCGTGTCCGCTGCCGCCTTCACCACGGTCTGCGCCCAGATCGCCATTCCCGTTCCCGGCTCCCCCGTTCCGGTGACCGGCCAGACCCTGGCGGTGCTGCTCACGGCGGCCGCACTCGGCCCACTGCGTGGTGCACTGGGACAGCTCCTCTACGTGTTGGCTGCCCTTGTCGGGCTGCCGGTCCTCGCGCAGGGCGCTGGCGGCGCCCAGGCGGTCCTCGGTGCCACCGCCGGCTACCTGCTGGGCTTCATCGTGGCCGGCTACCTCGTCGGGCGCCTGGCGCAGGGCGGCTGGAGCCGCACTCCGGTCCGCGTCTTCGCCTCGTACGCCCTGGGGACACTGGTCATCTATGCGTTCGGAGCCACAGTGCTCGCCTTTGTCACCGGGCACGACCTGGTCTGGTCGTTCCAGAAGGGCGTGCTGCCCTTCCTGTTCGGCGACGCGATGAAGGCGTTGCTGGCCGCCGGACTACTGCCGCTGGCATGGGCTGCCGTACGCCGGCTCAGCAGCTCGAAGAGCTGACGACAGGACTCGCGGCCGTCAGCCCCAGTGCGGCGGGCGCTGCTCCTGCAGCCACTGATCGTGTGAGCCCTCGTTAGGTCGTTCGCCCCAACCAGCGTCGGTGTCGTCACGGGTCTGTTCCGGTTTGGAACCGTTGGTGCCCACGCGGGGCGCGGTGTCGGCGCTCTCGGCGTCGGCCGGCCCGTTGACGGCAGTCTCGGAGTCGGGCGATCGGGTGTCATCGTCGTCCGGAAGCATCGCCGAGGCCGCTTGCACAGCAGCGCTGACCCGAGCCACGTCACGCGCGGGGTCGCGAAACAGGTCAGTGCTCCAGACCCGGACGTGCTCCCAGCCGAGGCGGCGCAACTGCTCGATCCGCAGTCGGTCACGATCACGAGTGCTCGTCATCGCGGCATAACGCAGGCCGTCGGTCTCGACCGCCACCAGAACCCCACCGAGCCGGTGCGGATCCTCGACGGCCAGGTCGATGCGCTGGGTCGACGTCCCGTATCCGGCATGCACCACCAGGCCCTGGGCTCGCAGCCTGGACGCCAGATCGGCGACCAGGGGATCCGGCAAGGCCGCGGCCGCATCATCCTGGCGCGGCACCGGCTGGGAGCCGCCTTGTTCGGCATACGCAAGGAAGTCCCGCAGCATCGTTGCGCCGCGCGACTTGAGCCGCGTCGGGTCCAGGTCAGCGGCGGTGAACGACGAGACCACGGTCATCCGGCGACGAGCCCGGGTGATCGCGACGTTGAGTCGGCGCTCGCCGCCTTCGAGGTTGAGCGGCCCGAAGCGGTGCAGCACCCGGCCGTGGGGCGTCTTGCCATAGCCGATCGAGAGGATGATCGCATCACGCTCGTCACCCTGAACCCGCTCGAGGTTCTTGACGAAGAAGCGCTCGGCGCCCTCCTCGTCGAAGAAGTCACCCACACCGTCCGCGTCGATCAGGGCAGAGCGGAGTGCGTCCTCGATCCGGGCAGCATGCTTGATGCCGAGTGCGATGACACCGAGGGACTCCGTCGGGCGCGACCGGGCGTGAGCCAGAACCAGGCTGACGACTCGCTCGACCTCAGCATGGGTCGACTCGATCGCCTCTTGACCCGGCTGGACCGGGGCGGACCCGTCGACGACCTCGAGACGGACGACCGCCTCGTCCCCGGTGCCGGGGAAGGTCACGAGCGCACCGTCATACATCTCGGCATTGGCAAAGGCGACCAGCCGCTCGTCCAGCGACCGGTAGTGCCAGGTCAGCCGACGCACGGGCAACGCGGCCGAGAGGACATCGAGAATCGACTCGAAGCCCTCGGTCAACGAGTCGTCGGCAGGATCTGCGGCCGCGTCCTCGTCGGTCGCTGCCGTGAAGAAGCTCGTCGGCGGCAGCTGCCGCTCATCGCCGGCCACGACCACCTGGGTGGCTCGCGAGATGGCCGAGACCGCCTGGGCCGGCGGGATCTGCGATGCCTCGTCGAAGATCACGACGTCGAACCAGCGACCCGCCGGCAGGATCGAAGCGACCACCAACGGGCTCATCGCCCAGCAGGGCTTGATCGCGGTAAGGGTCTCGCCGGCTCGGGGCAGGAGATCGCGCAAGGCCTGGTACCGCCGGGACTTGCCCGCCTCAGCGCGCACAAGCGCCTCCTGCTCGGGATGCTCG
>JBDTMW010000298.1:0-3065 GCA_039934065.1 Actinomycetota bacterium
CCCTGCTGTCGGACCCCTGCTGTCGGACCCCTGCTGTCGGACCCCTGCTGTCGGACCCCTGCTGTCGGACCCCTGCTGTCGGACCCCTGCTGTCGGATCCCGGCGCCGACCCGTTCGCGTAGATCGTTCCAGTCGCGGATTTTGCGATTCAGGCCCCTGGCTTTGGATCGCGGCTTACCGTGTTGACCATGATGTCGCCGACCCGGGGGTGGCTGCGCAGTCTGCGCGCGGCCCTGCTCGGTGGCGTGGGTTTCGCCCTCGCACTGGTGGCGCACCTGACGGCCGGCGGTGCCGCCCCAGGACCGGTGGCGCTGTTCTATCTGGCCGGGCTCGTCGGCCTTGCGGCTGTGCTGCTCACCAGGACTCGACTGGGCCCGGTCCGCATCGGGGTGTCCTTGGCCGCCACTCAGGTGGTCCTGCACGAGGTCTTCATGTGGCTGGGCACACCGGCCGCCTGCGCAATGACCGAGATGAGCCCGTCGCCGGGCGGCGCGATGGGACGCAGCGGTGGACCGGTGGCCCTGGTGGAGTGCGCGACCGGCATGGCCCCGTTGGAGATGGGTGCGAGCTCTGCGTTCTCGGCCACGGCGATGGTCGGCGCGCACGTCGCGGCCACGGCCGTCATGGCGATCCTGCTGGCGTACGGCGAGAAGGTGCTGTGGTTCCTGGCCGGGTTCATGCGCCCGCTTCGCGGGTTGGACTTGCGTCTTCCCGAGCTGCCAGCACTGCGAGTTGAATTCTCTTGTGCACCAAGGATATTTGCGATGCGGCTTGCCTGCGGCGGGCTGGGACGACGCGGCCCCCCGACGCGAAACCTGTTAGCCATCCATTAAACCGGTGATCGCGGGAAGGCATCAGCCTGCCCGCCCCCCGTGGCCCGACGACCGCTGCTAGCGCACTGCTAGCTGGACAGTCCCCTCCTGACGTACAGGCGCAGTCAGGGATGTCCACAGCACGGCTAAGCGGGCACGTGCATGGACAGCGGATAAACCCGCTGATCCGGAGAACTCGCGTAAGAAACGACGGCGGAACCGATTCCGCCAAACCACCCCAAGACAGGTGAACAGCATGACCATGAAACCGGAGTTAGAGACATGATCAACTACGCACTGCCTCAGATGGGCGGCATGGAGTCGATGTCGTCGAAACTAGATCTCCTGCCGCCGTGGGTGACGGCGCTGTGGCTGGTCGGTTTGGCCGCGGTGCTCGTCTTCCACTGTGGCCACTTCGCTCGTATCGGCGGTCAGCATCGTTGGTTCCACGCCAGCCACATCCTGATGCTCGTCAGCATGCTCTACATGTTTGCGTCGATGGAATACAAGTGGAAGTGGTTCCCGAAGAGCTTGTGGGTGGTCATCTTCGAGCTGTCCACCGCGGCGCTCGCCGGCTGGATGATCTTCCGACTCGTTCAGCGTCGCCGCTTCAGCTTCGTGTGGATGTTCGCCCTGATCATGCAGGCGGCGATGATCTATATGTGGATGACCGACTGGGCTCCGGCACTGACATGGACCATCGTCGTCTACTACGGTCTCGAGACCGTGGCATGGCTCGGCGGGCTTCTCGACGACACCAAGCGGGCTATGGCCGGTGCGCCAAGTCGCGGCGCGGTGGTCGAGGCCGTAGCCCCAAGCTCCACACGTTCTGGAGCCCCCGCAGGTCTGGCCGTCGGAGTTCTCGACGACTCCAAGCGGATGACGGTCCTGGCGCCGAGCCCTCGCTTCGTGGTCATGGCCCAGAGCTCCGCACTTGCTCGGGTCAGCATGGCCATCATGGCCGCGAGCATGGGCTACATGTTCGCCGCCATGCAGATCATGCGGTAGCGGTACTGGTTCCCGCTGCTTCGAGGTGCTTGGCCAGGCCAAGGCCTTGCCCGAAGTGGCGTGGGCCGATTCGCGCGAACCCCCTGTCAATGACAGGGGGTTCGCCCTTGTCGTCAGCCGCGGATGCGATCCCTCAGTTCCGCGACGTGAGGGGACACGGCCGGGTCGAGGCCCAGGCCGATCGCAAGGTAGGTCGCGGCAAAGTCGGTCTGGGCGATCTGACCGGCCAACCGGACCAGCGGGTGCCCCGGATCAGCGGCGACGATGGAGACCTGGACCCCCGCCTCGTAGGCCGTCTGCAGCATCGCCTCGGTCAGGGCGTTGGCGTCGACCCACTGTGGGCTCGGTGTCGCCGGAGGGGCGTCGCGCAGCATCAGCAGGCCCAGTCGCGGCTGGGCGGGTCCATCCAGGAACGGGTCGGCGAAGATGTCGGGCGCGGACTCCCGGACCCCGGCCCCACGGCCACCACCGGCGGTGAAGGGCCCGTCGAAGCAGGCCACGATCTGCGAGGCGGCATCGGGGAGCTCGCCGTAGGTGGCCGGGATACGAGCCGTGCGGGCCAACATCGAGGCGGCCCTCGAGGCGGCAACACCGTTGAGCGGCCCGTCGCCCAGGACGACCGGAATGGTCTCGGACAGCTGTATCGCCAGGATCTTGGCGGGGTTGACGAACGACTCCGAGCGCGGGCGGCAGGCTTCGGCGTGCGAGTCCAGCCGGTCGGCAACCTCGGCCAGCACGGATTCGCCGGCCTGGATCAGACCCAGCTCGTCGGCAGCCAGGACGACTGGTGTCAGCAGGGACCACAACGCCGTGCGCGAGGAGGTGCGGCCACGGCCGACGTCGATGTGCACGCCCCTGGCCCGTGCGCAGACCTCGGCCAGCGGAGAGTCGGCAGCTCCCACCGTGAGCAACGACGCACCGCGTCGGGCGGCCTCGGCGGCGACGGCGAGCGGTCCTTGGGCTCGTCCCGAAAGCGAGACTGCCACGACCAGATCCAGCGGACCGACCCATCCGGGAAGCGGCAGGTTCCGTCGAACACTGACCTGCACCGGGGACCCGGGCTCGGCCAGGAGCTCCAGCACATCGGCCACCACGGCCGAGCCGCCCAGGGAGGCCACCAGAACGGAGCGCGGACGATCACCGCCGGCAACACGTTCGATCCCGGCCTCGCGCGAGAGCGTCACGGCCTGGCGAACCTGCGCCCCAGCCGTCGCCAACGCCACCAACGTCTGGCGGGAGTCGCAC
>JBDTMW010000299.1:0-3060 GCA_039934065.1 Actinomycetota bacterium
GCTGCCCTCCCCGGTGTCGCGCCCGACGGTGTACGCGACCGGGGGAAGTCTGCTCATCGTCGGCGGACTGACCGCCGCAGACCGCACGACGCCGGACATACTTCGCGTCGATCTCAGCGGCGGAAGGGTACAACGGGTGGGTGGGCTGCCGGTTCCGGTTCATGACGCAGCGGGCGCCGTCGTGGGCGGCCGAGACCTCCTCTTCGGCGGTGGGTCGACCGCGGTGAGCAGTGCAGTCCAGGACGTCACTCCAGGGACGCCGCCGCGGTTGGTCGGCCACCTGCCGCAGCCTCGCGCTGATCTCGTCGTGGTCAGCGACGGCACGACCGGTTACATCCTGGGCGGTTTCGACGGCGCCCAGGGATCGACAACTGTCCTGAAGACCCGTGACGGGCGGACGTTCACGGTGGTCGGCTCCGTGCCTGTCACCGTGCGCTACCCCGCCGTCGCACTGGGCGAGGGGTCGATCTGGCTCTTCGGCGGCGAACATGCAGGGCAGCAGGTCAGCGACGTCCAGCGGATCGACCTGGCAACCGGTCATGGAGCCATCGCCGGACATCTTCCGCGTCCGCGGGCTCACGCCGGCGCCTTCACGTTGGGGGGCGCGATATTCCTCGCCGGTGGCCGAAGCGGGGACACGCAGACAGCCGCGGTGCTGCGTTTTGACCCCGCAACTGTGACGTTCACGCCCGCTGGACACCTGCCCACCGCCAGGTCAGATTTCGGCGTCGCCGTGGATGCCGGTATCGCCTACCTGGTGGGTGGGGAGTATCCCAAGCCGCTCAACACGGTCATCGAGGTCCGCGTCCACGGCGGAGCAACACCATGAGCGGCCAACGGCATCGGGCAGTCTCGCCGCTGACACTTCGTCGGCGCCGGCTGGTCGCGCTGGGACTGCTGGTCACGCTCGTGGTGGCTCTCGGCGTAGGTTCGCGCTGGCTCCTGGTTGCGGACGGCGCGAGCCCGACACCGGTAGCCCAACGGCTTCAGGTCGCCCCGTCCGCAGCGGCACCCACGCGACCGCTGGAGACGAGCCCGTCCGGTGCATACCTGACCTTCAGCGCCTCCGGTCCGGGCCATCTTGCGGCCGGGTCAGACCCCTCAGTCTTGCCCGGGCCCATCCTGATCGCAGACGAACGCAACAACCGTTTGCTGCTCATCGACCCGCGCGGCCGCACCCTGTGGCAGTTCCCCCGCCCCGGGGACCTGGCCGCAGGTCAAAGCTTCAAGATCCCGGACGACGCGTTCTTCACGCCTGACGGCAGACAGATCATCGCCACTGAGGAGGACAACCAGGTTGTCCGCGTCATCGACGTCGCCTCACACAAGGTCGTCTACACCTACGGCACACCTGGGGTTCCCGGTTCGGGCGCGAACCACCTGCACAACCCCGACGACGCCCTGATGCTGCCGGCTGGCGACATCGTGGTCCCCGACATCAAGAACTGCCGAATCATCATGATCCGCAAAGGAACCCATGAAGTCAGCCGGCAGCTCGGCCGCACCGGTACCTGCGTGCACCACCCGCCGCAGACGTTCGGCAGCCCCAACGGCGTGTTCCCCATGTCCAACGGCAACTACCTGGTCACCGAGATCAACGGCAGCTGGGTGAGCGAGATGGACCTGTCCGGCAAAGTCGCCTGGAGCGCGCACCTCGCCAGCGTCGCCTACCCGTCCGACACCAACCAGATCGGTCCTGACCGCTACCTGACAGTCGACTACTCACGGCCGGGACAGATCCTGACCTTCGACCACACCGGACACGTGTTGTGGCACTACGCCCCGAGCGGTGGTCAGGCCCTGAACAAGCCGTCGCTGGCGCTTCCGCTGCCCAACGGTGACGTGCTGGCCAACGACGACGCCAACGACCGGGTCATCGTCGTCGACCCACGCACCAACCGCATCGTCTGGCAGTACGGTCACACGCACGTTGCCGGGAGCAGTGCCGGATACCTGAACAACCCCGATGGTCTGGACCTGTACCCACCCCACTCCGAGCTCGTCACCCGCGCAAGGGCCATGGGAGCGATACCCAAGCCGTAACAGGTGTGACCACGAGACCACCGGCTCCGGGCAGGGACCGCGAGGCTGTTTGTCGCACGACGTCTGGCTGGCGACGGGGCGCGGTTACGATCAGTGCTTCGACCCAGCCGGCATAGGAGTGACATGCGCGTCCGCAAGGTATTTGCCCGGTCGGTGATTCGGCTTGCCGGCTGGCACAGGGTGGGGGAGGTCCCCCGCTCGGGCATCCTGGTCGGCGCGCCGCACACGTCCAACTGGGACTGGGTTGCCATGCTGCTGTTGATGTGGAGCGGAGGCATCCCCCCTCGAGTGCTGATCAAGCAGGAGGTCATGCGTACGCCGCTCGGCCCCCTGCTGCGCGTCAACGGAGGCATCGCCCTCGATCGCCAGAATCCCGGGCACGTCGTCCAGGACCTCATCGCCGAAGCCAAGAGCGGAGAGCCGTTCTTGTTGATCATCGCCGCCGAGGGCACCCGCAAGAAGACCGACTACTGGAAGTCCGGCTTCTACCGGATCGCCAAGCAGGCGGGCCTGCCGATCAGCATGGGCTTCATCGACGGGCCGACCCGCACCATCGGGTTCGGCCCCACCTTCACGCCGGCCGACGATGTGGTGGCCGACATGGACCTGGTACGGGCCTTCTACGCGGACAAGAACGGTGTCCATCCACAGCAGCGAACCGAACCCCGGCTACGCGAGGAAGACGCCGCTGCCCGGTAAGGCACGATGGGGGGCCTTATGTCGCTCACCGATCTGATCCCCTCACCGCCCGAGCCGGACGCACTGTATGACGCGTTCGTCACCTGGGTGGGCGAGCAGGGGATCACGCTGTACACGGCGCAGGAAGAAGCCGTCATCGAGATCATGACGGGGTCGAACGTGATCTTGTCGACGCCGACCGGTTCCGGCAAGACCCTGGTGGCAACCGGTGCGCAGTTCGCGGCGCTGGCCCAGGGGAAACGCACCTTCTATACGGCACCGATCAAGGCGCTGGTGTCGGAGAAGTTCTTTGCGCTCTGCGACATCTTCGGCGCGGCC
>JBDTMW010000300.1:0-3041 GCA_039934065.1 Actinomycetota bacterium
CACGGTCGTCGCTGCTCCTGATCCGCCCGGCCCAGCCCGGCGACACCTATCTGCGTGGGAGCCGCACGCGGTCGGGTCGTCCGGACTGGGCCGGCGTCAGCGTGTCGAGGGCGCGGCGGGCCACGACCTGCTGACGGGTGATGGCACGTTCGGCACGCCCGCGGCCGATGAAGCTGATCGTCCAGTGCAGCAACGTGGTGACGCGCTGTTTGAAGCCGATCAGGTAGAGCAGGTGGATGACCAGCCAGATCAGCCAGGCGATGAGCCCGGAGAACCGGAACCTGACTCCCGCCTCCATCATGTCGCCGATGACGAAGACCTCGGGAAAGCCGGGCAGTGAGCAGTCGTCCTGAACGGGTACCCGGCCTGTCCGGTCGACCTGCAGACCGGCCTGGTCGGCGAGGTGTTTGGCCAGCGGAGAAGCTGCTGCGCCAGCCGCCCACACCTTGGTGCGGCTCTCGATGCGGCGGGTGCTGCCGTCGCTGTCCTTGACGTTGATGCCGTACTCATCGATTTCGACCACCACTGCGCCGAGCTGGACCTCGACCCCGAGCTGCTCCAGCTTCATGGTGGCCTTGGCCGCGAGGTGTTCCCCGAATGTGCCGAGCACCGTAGGAGCGCCGTCGAGGAGGACGACCCGGGCCTGTTCAGGGTGGATGTGGCGGTAGTCCTTGCGCAGGGTGCGGTGTGCCAGCAAAGCGATCTGCCCGGCCATCTCGACACCAGTAGGACGCGCTGGAGCCGGCCGCGACGATCAGGCTGTCGTACGACGTCTCCAGCGTGCCGCTCGGTGTCCAAGACGTCACCGTCTTGGACACGACGTCAATGTCGATCACCTCACCGAGCCGCACCTCGGCATTGCGTTGGCCACGAAGGATCTCTCGCGTCGGCGGTGCGATCGCACCTTCGGGAGGATGCCGGTAGCCACCTGGTAGAGAAGCGGCTGGAACAGGTGATGGTTGGTTTTGGCGATCACCGTGACATCCACCGGTGCATCTTTCAGTGCCTTGGTGGCGAAGAGCCCGCCGAAACCCGAGCCGATGATCACCACATGGTGACGCGCCCTGGTGCTCTCATTCATAGCCATCGTCCTCGACTCAGCTTGGCCATCTCACCCCGAGGGGTACTGACCACCACGCTACGAGCAACCCGTCGGGACAACGATGACGCACATCAATCAACTGCATGAATGGATTTCGGGCTCATCGCGCTGGGCGGACGGTGTGGCGTCTGAGGGCGCGGCGCTCATCCTCGGTCAGGCCACCCCACACGCCGGCGGTCAGCCCGGACTCCAGCGCGAGCCTCAGGCAGGCGTCGATGACCAGGCAGCGGAGACATACCACTTTGGCCTCCTCGATCTGTTTCAAGGCCGGGCCGGCGTTGCCGATCGGGAAGAACAGCTCCGGCTCCTCGCTCAGGCAGGCAGCGCGGTCAGACCAGTCCATGGCGCTTGCTTTCGGGGGCACCTCGGGCGCGCCGTCAACAGGCAACACCGGCGCCGAAGCTGCAGCTACGCGAATCGACTCACCGCTTCGACCGGTCCTGGCGGAGCCGTTCTGATTTTTTCTATGCATACTTATATTTACAAGTATAATTGTGAAAAACGCAAGGGTGAAGTGGTCGGCCGCTTCTGGCAGAGGCCCGCCGCTTTGTGGCGGTGGGCAGCCTAAGTCTCACCGGCGAGGCGGTCCACCCCATCACCGGCCCGGGGGCTCAGACCAAGCACCACCGGCGCCGTTGTGCAGCGTGGCGGTAGCGTTTGTCAGGCAGGCACCCGCAAGCACTCCCAGCCGCGACGGGTGCTACGAGGCGAAAGGCGAAGACCATGAACAAGCTGTCCTTGGATGCCATCGGTCGTGAGCAGCTCGAGCGCGCACAGGGTGAGTCGAGCGGCCGTAGCTCCTCCACCGTTTTCGGCGGGCATGAGCAGGTCCTGCGACACACGGTGATCGCCCTTCGGGAAGGGTCGTCACTGACGGAGCACAACAGCCCCGGTGAGGCGACGATCATCGTGCTCAGTGGGCATGTGCTGCTGAGCGCGGGCAGCACCAGCTGGGAGGGCCACAAAGGCGACCTGCTGGTCATCCCCCCGGAGCGGCATTCAGTGGAGGCACTCACGGACGCGGTCGTTGTGCTCACCACCGCGATCGTGGGCTGACCCACACCGGGTCTTCACCGTGTCAGCCGTCCGCTGACGCCCCCCGAGCCACCGGCCACTCCAGAGGGTCGCGTCGGCCATGCCTGGCCCAGGAGTCATCAGCCCGGCAAACGCGAACCTCCCCATCCCCGGTGACTGGCACCGGACGGCTATCTCGAACGAGCCAAGGCGCTGTGCGGCCTTGCTGGCCGCACCGTCGTCGGCGAGGACGACCTCGCCGATGTCGGTTACAGACCTGGGCCAGCTGCTCGACCCGGACACCAGCGGGTGACTGCCCGGTGGCTCACCTGCGGGTGGTGCCCAGCTGTGCGTGTTTGGACGCGATGCTGTCCAGCAGGCTGTGCCACGACTTGTCGAAGGACTCCGCGCCGTCGCGCTGGAGCTGCTCGGCCAGGGCCTGCGAGTCCACACCGACCGTGGCGAACTCAGCGAGCGTGTGCTCGGCGTCGCCGCCGTCAGCGGCCATCAGGTCGCCGACGTGTCCATGGTCGGCGAACGCGTGCAGGGTTTTCTCGGGCATGGTGTTGATGGTGAACGGGGCGGCCAGCGCGCTGACGTACAGCAGGTCCGGCGCGTCGGGGTTCTTGGTGGACGTGCTGGCCCACAGCAGCCGCTGCGGGCGGGCTCCTTCGTTGGCCAGCCGTCCCCAGCGCGGCGAGTCGAGCAGTTCCCGGTAGGCGCGGTAGGCCAGCGCAGCCTCGGCGATGCCGAGCCGGTCACGCAGTTCGGCTGGAACCCGACCGGCCACTGCGGTGTCCCACCGGCTGACGAATACCGAGCCGACCGAGGCGACGGCAGGGTCCAGGCCGGCCTGCACGCGGCGCTCGAGCTTGGGTGGGCTTCATGGGCGTCTCCTTGGCAGTTCGTCTCATGACGCAACCAG
>JBDTMW010000301.1:0-3032 GCA_039934065.1 Actinomycetota bacterium
CGACATCCCCGAGCCGTCGACCTGATGATATTCATCGGCGGAGACGCCGAGCTTTTCGGTCAGCCAATCCGTCACCGCGCTCGTTCCCGCTTCCCACGTGCCGCTCTTCTTCGTCTCAGCGCCGATCATCTTCACCAGTTGTTCGGCGTAATGGTTCTGGCTCTTCTTGTTGATGACGTAGACGATGATGTTCAGCGGCGTGGTGTGCTGGGAGACCGGCTTCCAGTCACTGCGCGGATCGTGCGGCGTGACGACGATGCGTCCCTCCATCCGCAGGCCGCTGCGGATGAACGTCTCCGCCGTCACGGTGGCGAAGTAATGGATCGGGTCTTCGACGGAAACGAAGACCTCCGTCGCCCCCGAACGCGAAGGCACGCCGCCGCGGACGATGATCGTGTTCGAGTTGCGCGGGCGCGTGATGAACGGCATGCCGCGGCCGGTGACGCAACTGTTCTGGACGTCGAGGAAATCGGTGGGAGGCTCCAGTTGCACGACACATTGCCTTCCCGGCCGGCTCGGCGTGACGCGCACCTGTACGCAACCTTCCTGCATCGAGAACGCGGACACGGGCGCCTCATACCAGTTCACGAGCTGGTCGACCGGCCATGTCGGATGGACGTACTCGGTGTCGAAGTATCCGTACTCGAAGATCAGATCGCCGCGCACGGTCTTGATGCCGGCGCGCTGCAGATCGGTGGCCCACTCCTCGAGAACCGCCGTGGCCTGGCCGTCGTGAAAGCGCCCGCCGATCGTCGGATCTCCGTGTCCGACGATCTTCACGTCGCCGTCGAGCGTTCCCGAGGCATCGATGTTCCCTCGAATGTAGATCGTGGTGGTCACTTCGAACGACGGCTTGAGCAGATCGATCGCCGCCGCGGTGGTGAAGAGCTTCATGTTCGAAGCCGGAGCCAGCGGCTCGTGCGCGTTCTTCTGACCGACCACCTTGCCGCTCTCGATCTCCACGATCTCGATGCTGGCCTCGGAGGCGCGAGAGACCGATCCGTTGATGAGCGACCCAATGCGCTCTTCGAGCGTGTTGCCGACCGCCTTCTCGACGGGAGTCGGCGCGGGCCGGCGCCTCCGGCGCCTCTTCGGCGCAGCATCGAGATTGCCGGCAGCGAGCACCGAGATCAGAACAGCCAGACAGCCGGTAATGACACGCGACCCGCACAACCTCATCGAGAAATCGGAACCCTTTCTAAACGGCCACGGCTGCAAGTTCGGTGCAATGCCATTCCGGTCTCATTCAAAGGACCGTAAACGGCGGCGGCAATGCCAGCCGGATCCGGTCCCGCAGAATGGCCGGGCAGCGACGCCGGAGGGTATCGCGAATCTCGTCGCGCGAATAGCGGCGGCTGAAGTGCGTGAGCACGATCAGCCTGTTCTCGAACCGCTCTGCGAACTCCGCGATGTCATCGAAATGGATGTGGCGGTACCGCGCCGCGCGGTCCTGATGCCCGTCCGCCACGAACGAACATTCGATCATCAGCACGTCGGAATGGAAGAGACGCTCGTTCGCCTCGAGGATGCCGCGATCGGTGTCGCCGGTGTAGAACAGCATGGGATGATCGGCCTCGACGGCGACGTCGACGCCGTCGCGGCGCAGCTGCGCCAGCTCCATCGGCGTCGCGCCCCCGAACTCCTGCTTCAGATGATGCCGGATCTCCAGGACCTCCCAGGCCCGAGCGGGAACGCGGTGCGTGGCGCGATGACCGCGCACGCGATGGGTCCGTCCGACGCGCACCACCTCGTCCTCACCGACTCCGACGATCTCGATGTCGTACACCGTCCCCTCCAGCTTCTCGTGCAGCGACATCAGCGTGCGAAAGTCATCCGCCGCTTCCGACGGGACGTAGACGCGGCCTCCGTCCATGCGCTGCAGCCGCCGCTGCCCCGCGTAAAACGGGATGCCCAGGGCATGGTCGAGATGGGCGTGGGAGATGAAGACGTGGGGGACGCTGATGATGGCGTCGGGGCAGCGCCCGATATCGAGAGCCATGCCCAGCTCACGAACGCGAAACCACGTCTCGTGACCGGCGCGCGACCGTCCTTCGATGGTGAAGTGCTCGGTCGGGATCGTGACGAATTCTTTGTCCATGAATCGGAGATTCGGGATTCGGGACATTCTCCGATCTCTAATCTCTCATCTCCAACCTGGCGATGACATCGATCAGCTCGTCGAGTCCGTTCACTGTGGCATCCGCCTCCACTTCCTCGTGCTCCACATGCGGTGCCACCGCCGTTCCCCGGACCGGCGGAACGAAATGCACCGCGCGCATGCCGCAGCGCCTGGCGCCGAGAACGTCGACGTAGAGGTTGTCGCCGACGAAGAGCATTTCGTCGTACCGGACACCGAAGCCGGCACGCAGGGTCTCGAAGATCAGCCGCTCCGGCTTGCACACGCCGTGTTCGTTCGAGAACACCATGACTTCGAGCAGCGGAGCGAGGTCGAGCTGCTTCAAGATCTCGCGCAGTGCGTAACCAGGAGTACGGCCGGTGTTGCTGATGAGGCCCGTGCGCAATCCGCGGTCGCGAATCACGGAAAGCGTCTCGCGCGCATGAGGGACAACCTCCGGCAGATGCTCGACGGCGGCGCCGGCATAGACCCGCTCGAGCTCGTCGATGGTCTGGTCATCGAGTCGCTCCATCCCCACGCCCAGTTCCTCGAGAAACACTTCGATCTGCCGGCGGCAGGGGACGTCGCGATCGGCCGACCAGTACAGCTCGTGGCAGCGATGCCACAGCCGGCGATAAGCACGCTCGATCTCGTTCGCTTCCGCGCCGTGGCCGCGCGCGGTCAGAATGGCTTCCATGCGCGTGAGCCGGATCCGCTCCTGCGCGCGCGAGATCTCGGGCGTGTCGGTGATCAGTGTTTCCCAGAGATCGAAGGCGATGACCTTGAGCACTACTGGAGTTTGACCCTTCCCTGGAAGCCGTCGTCGTAGCCGTGAAAGTATTGCAGCGACGCTTCCGGATACTGCCAGCAGTAGTAGCCGCTGCCGTTGTCGAAGTCGATGAGCCAGAGTCCTTTC
>JBDTMW010000302.1:0-3025 GCA_039934065.1 Actinomycetota bacterium
CCCCGATCGTGGAGAAGGTGAAAGCCTCGGATGCCGTGGTGACGTGGATCTGTGACCCGATGCACGGCAACACGTTCTCCTCCCCCTCGGGCTACAAGACGCGCCATTTCGATGATGTCGTCGACGAGGTCCGCGGCTTCTTCGAGGTGCACCGGGCCCTGGGCACCGTTCCCGGTGGCATGCATATCGAGCTCACCGGCAGTGACGTCACCGAGTGTCTGGGCGGGGCCGGCGAGATCGTCGACGCCGATCTGCAGAAGCGCTACGAGACCCTGTGCGACCCACGTCTGAACCACCAGCAGAGTCTCGAGCTGGCGTTCCTGGTGGCCGAGATGCTCGCGTCATGACGGACCGTGTGGTCGACCTGCGGTCCGACACGATCACCAAACCGGTTGTCGCGATGCGGCTGGCCATGGCGTCAGCCGACGTGGGCGACGACGTCTACGGTGAGGACCCCACGGTTCGGGCCCTGGAGGACCGCATCGCCGATCTGCTCGGACACGAGTCGGGCCTGTTCACGCCCTCAGGTTCGATGGCCAACCAGCTCGGCATCCGCCTGCACGTCGCCCCCGGCCAGGAGCTCATCGCTGACTCGCTGGCCCACGTGCTCCGTGCCGAGATGGGTGCCGCCGCAGTGTTCTCCGGCATCTCGTCGCGGTCCTGGTCCGCGCCACGAGGCCTGCTGGACCCGGCCGAGCCGCTACGACTGATGCAGCCCGATGCCGGGACGTACCAGGTGTCGACCAGGGCGATCGTGGTGGAGAACACCCATAACTTTGGCGGTGGCACCATCCAGCCCCTCGAGGCGATCATCAAGCTGCGTGAGGCCACCAGGGGCTTGGGCGTGGCCATGCACCTCGATGGCGCCCGGCTCTGGAACGCCCATGTCGCCACGGGCATCGAGCTGTCGGCATACGGCCAGCAGTTCGACACGGTGGCCGTCTGTCTGAGCAAGGGGTTGGGAGCTCCGGTGGGGTCGGTTCTTGTCGGTTCACGCGAGCACATCCAGGAGGCTCGGGTCTGGCGCAAGCGATACGGCGGCGGCATGCGACAGGCCGGGATTCTCGCCGCGGCGGGGCTGTGGGCACTGGACCACCACGTCAGGCGTCTTGCCGATGACCATGCCCGTGCCCACAGGTTCGCGCAGGTCGTCGCGGGTCGATTCCCGGGGGTCGTCGACCCGGCATACGTCCAGACCAACATCGTCATCGCCGATGTGGGGCAGGCAGGGTGGTCTGCGGCGGACTTCGTCTCGGTCGCGCAGCAGCGGGGTCTGGCCATCTACGCCGTGAACGAGCGGGCCGTTCGGCTGGTCTGGCACCTCGACGTCGATGACGACGACACCAGCTACGCCGCTGACCTGGTGAACGCCATGATCGCGGAGGCGACGTAGGGTCATGGGCCCGCCCGGGTTCGACGAGGCGAGCTCGCTCCCCCCGGGTCAACGACTGACACCGGCGCTTCGACCGATGCACTACGGGCGCGTGCCTCACATCGACCTGGCCAGCTGGTCGCTGCGGGTCGGCGGCGACACCCTCGACGGCGGGGCCGTATCGCTGTCGTGGGCCGAGCTGATGTCGTTGCCGCAGACGGTGGTCCTGGCCGACCACCACTGTGTCGCCCGGTACACGACACGGGACCTGCGCTGGTCGGGGGTTGCGGCGCGGACCATCGTCGACCTAGCACCTCCCCTTCCCGGCGTGCAGCATGTCCTGGTCTCGGCTGCGCGGGGCTACAGCAGCAACATCACGCTTGCGGACCTCTCGTCGTCGCAAGCGTTGTTGGCCACCCACCTTGATGGTGACCCCTTGAGTCCTGAGCATGGGTGGCCGCTGCGGCTTATCCTGCCGCACCTCTACGGCTGGAAGGGTCCCAAGTGGGTGGGGGCCATCGACTATCAGCGGTATGCCGAGCGCGGGTTCTGGGAACAGCGCGGCCTTCACTTCAGAGGCGACGTCTGGCGTGAGGAGCGATACCACCACCAGGAGTAGCCCTGGGCACCCCGAACGACCTACGCCTCGCCGAAGCCCGCCTCGATCTCTCCGGTCAGAGCATCGAGCGCGGCGCGAGCCTGCGGCCCGGTCGCGGTCACGGTGACGCTCTGACCACCGACCGCGCCGAGGCCGATGAGCGCGAGCACGCTGGCCGCGTCCACACCGTTCACCGTGACCGCAGCCTGGAAGCCCGCAGCGGTCCGTGCGAGCTGTGCGGCCGGACGGGCGTGCAGACCGAGCGGATTGCGCAGGACAGCGGTGGCAGTCATGGCCGCGTCGTTGCTCGGCGCGACGGCCAGGGCGGGCACCGGTGAGGGCGCGGCGGAGCCTGCCCCGGCCCTGAACGAGGCACCTGCGAGCTCGGCCGCCGCGAGCACCGCAGCGAGGTCCGCCCCCCCGGCCGCGGCCACCGCGGCCGCGACGGCGCCCTCGACGAAAGGCGCATCCGCCAGCCGGACTCGGGCGCCGACCTCGTCGCCGGCCAGCTCGAGGACCGACTCCGTGGTCAGCACGGACGAACCCAGGTCGGTGAGCACGACCACCGAACGGCCGTCCTGCGCGGCCCTCTGCAGACCGGCCTCGATGAGGTCGAAGCTGGTGCCGAGGCCGCCGTCCTCCAGGCCACCAGCGGCCACGAGCAGGACACTGGGAGCCATCTGCGCGGCCAGGTCGACGGTTCCGGCGGCGAGGGTGGGCGAGTGCGAGACGAGCAGGAGCGCGACCCGGGCGGGGGTCGGTTCGGCGCCCGTGGGTGCGGTCACGAGCCGGGCGTGGTGGACACGCCGCTCGCCGCGTCGGCCGCGGCCCGCAGCACGATCGCGGTCGAGGTGGCCCCCGGGTCCTGGTGGCCCGCACTGCGCTCGCCAAGGTAGCTCGCGCGGCCCTTGGTCGCCACGAGCGGGATCGTGGCGACGGCCCCGAGCTCGGCGGCCGAGGCGGCGGCGATCAGGACTGCGGCGGCATCTGCGCCACCATCGGTCCCGGCGACGGCTGCCTCGACGGCGGGCGTCCAGGCATCGACCATCGTCTTC
>JBDTMW010000303.1:0-3007 GCA_039934065.1 Actinomycetota bacterium
TGCACACGTGGTCCAGGTCGGGTACCGGATGCGGATCAGGAAGTCACCCGTTGCGGATGACGACGATCGCCGCGAACGGGATCACTCGCCGGGCCACGACGTTCTCAGCGCGCCGGGCCACGTCCACCGGGTGCTCACTGAGATCGAGCGCGTCGGCTCCCACCGCATCGATCGTCCCGGTCGTCACGGAGCCACCGATATCGGTCAGTGACACCACCGACCGGTCGCGGCTGAGCCCGCGCAAGGCGTAGCCAAGACCGAATCTCTTCGCCGTCGCCGCGCCCGAGCCGGCTGCCGCTCGGACACCCAGGCCGTTGATCGCCACGATCGCGCCGAAGGGAACCAGGCTCCCCCGCTCACCGTGTTCGTGAACCAGGAGCCAGTCCGACCCGGCGTCGGCGATAGTGCCTGACACCTGCACGCCTCCCGCCAGGCGCAGGTCGACGCCGAGGCCCCTATGGGCGATCAGACGTTCGTGCAGGCCCACTGCAGCACGCTCGCGCCGGGTGCGGTCCGAGACCTCCAGATCGAGCTCGCGCTGCCCCTCCGCGTCCATCTGTGCCTGCAGGTCGTCGAACAGCCGCTCCCAGCGCATGGCGCCTCCCCTCCGTGGTGGCCGGTATCGATCACACCCTGCGGAACGCCTCCTGTCCACCGTCTTCGCTATCCAATAGCGGCAAACATTGGCAAACGCAGGCAAACTGCACTAAAGTGCAACCACCAACCACAGCGAGCCAAGGAGCAGGTATGCCGGTCCGTCACAGCTACGCGGGTGCGCGGCCTCTGGCCGCGGTCGCCCTGGCCGCCGCCAGCCTCGTGGCCGCGGCAGCGGCAGGGTCAATCTTGCTGAGCACCGCCCGGGCGTCCGCAGAAGCGCTCGCGGCGCAGGGCCCGGCAAGCCCGGCCGACGGCATACTGCTCGTGGTTGGCTTTGTCGGAGCGCTCTTGTCGCTGTGGGTCGGCCTGAGCATGGCGCTGTCTGCGCTGTCCGCGCTGCCCGGTGCCCTGGGGGCCGCCTGCGGTGAGATCGCGGCCCGGATCGCCCCGGCAGCCGTCCGCAAGACCGTCGCGTTCATCCTCGGGACCGCGCTCACCGCCGCATTTGTCCCTGGCACCGCCGTGGCACGAACCACCTACCAGGGCCCACCTCGACACGCGGCGGTCGCGTCAGCCCAGTACGCCGTCGGCGCCCTCGGGAACCTGGCCGACCTTGCACCGGACGCGTCGCTTCGAGTCGTCAGCGACATCGGTCGCACCAGTGGGAGTGTCCACACCAACGACAGCGCCCAAGCCAGCACGGTGACTCAGGCCGGTGACGGTGCAGACGCAGCCCCGGGTCCGTCCTGGTCGCCCGAGGGACACTCGCCGTCCGAGGGGCACGCGGCACCGGAGACACACCCATCTGCCGATGAAGCCCGGTGCGGTTCAGTGCACATCGTGGTGCAACGCGGCGACACCCTGTGGTCGATCGCGGCCCGGCATCTCGGCCCGGCGGCCACGACGCCCGAGATCAGCGCAGCGTGGCACCGATGGTTTGCCACCAACCGTCAGGTGATCGGCGACGACCCGGATGTCATTACGCCGGGTCAGGTGTTGACCCCGCCGGCAGCGCAGGCCAGATCGTGAAGCTCATCGTCCGGCCGATCCCTGACATCTCACCGCCGGTCATCGACTCGCGCACGGTTGTGATCCGGGACCCGAGCCCGTTCATCCAGGGAACGCTCGCTGTCGACTTCCGTGGCGGGTACGACGCGACTCAGGATCCCTATGACCGGGACTACTTCGGACCGCAGCGGACCCTTTCGGACCAGCTGCCAGAGCCGGAGGCCTGGGTGACGCACATGGCCCAGGCTCTGGTCGAGGTCATGTCAGGAGCTCGCCCGGCCCCGCAGGTGATCCGCTGGACCTCCCCCGAGGTCTATGCCATCGTCCTCCGGCGCAACGCCGTCTCGAACCGTCGCGAGACGGTCGCCCGTCGCGCCATCGTGCGCAAGGTCAGAATCTGCGAACCGGTCGACGGGGTGGTCGAGGCGTGCGCGGTGGTCGTGGACAACGGCCGGGTCCGGGCAATCGCCATGCGGCTGACCGGCGTCGACCGCCGTTGGGTGGTCAGCGAGCTTCAGGTCGGCTGATCGGGATCAGCGTCGCTTGTTCCTGCTCTTGCTCTTGCTCTTCTTGCTGCCGCCACGGGGGTCCACGGCCTTGCGTGTGGTCCTCGTCTCGGCGTTGACCACGTCGCGTTCTTGCACCGAGCCGTCGTCACTGGGGGCCGAGTAGTGCAGCCGCTCGGGAACCTTCGGAGCCTCCAGGCCCTTGGCCCGGATCGCCTTGGCCGCCTCGAAACCGTCGGTGGGCGCGGCCTCGACCGTGTCCTGGACCCCGGCCGCCTGATCGGCGTTGACCTCGACCTCGACGTTGAACAGGTAGCCGATCGACTCTTCCTTGATGGCCTCGTTCATCGCCTCGAAGAGCGTGTAGCCCTCGCGCTGGTACTCCACGAGCGGGTCACGCTGTGCCATGGCGCGCAGGCCGATGCCCTCCTGCAGGTAGTCCATCTCGTACAGGTGCTCGCGCCACTTGCGGTCCAGCACGGACAGCACGACGCGGCGCTCAACCTCGCGGGCGACCTCTTCACCCAGCGCCAGCTCACGTGCGTCATAAGCGTGGTGGGCGTCAGAGGTGAGCTCTTCGAGCAGCAGGGCGGCGCTGATGTTGCCGTGGCCGCCAGCCGCCTCCTCGATCTCGGCGATGCTGATCGAGACGGGGTAGAGGGTCTTCAGCGCGATCCAGAGCTTCTCGAGGTCCCAGTCGTCGACGAAGCCCTCCGAGGTGGCCGAGCCGACATAGCTTGAGACGACGTCGGTGATGAAGCGCCGGATCTGCTCGTGCAGGTCCTCGCCCTCGAGAACGCGTCGGCGCTCACCGTAGATGACCTCGCGCTGGCGGTTGAGGACGTCGTCGTACTTCAGGACGTTCTTGCGGATCTCGAAGTTGCGCGCCTCGACCT
>JBDTMW010000304.1:0-2991 GCA_039934065.1 Actinomycetota bacterium
TGCTGTGGCTCGCCGCGAACATGGCGAACTGGTTGGCCAGACCGATGTTGACGTCTCGATAGGTCGTCTCGGCCAGCTTGGCCAGCTCGGACGCCTCTGCGCTGCCTAGGTCCCAGACACCGTTGGGGCGGTCCAGATCCGGCCGGTCGTCGAAGTCGAGAACCGCCTCGTAGAAGTCCTTGGCGCGCTCGGCACCCTCCGCCGAAAGCCCGCCGATCAGTTTCGGGTACTTGCGAAGGTCGGCGAAGATACGGCCGGTGAGCACCCGCTCGGGGCTGAACACGACGTGGAAGTCGCTGCCCTCCTCCAGGCCAGAACCCTTCTCCAGCATGGGAGTCCAGCGCTCGCGGGTCGTGCCGACCGGCAGCGTCGTCTCATAGGACACGAGCGTTCCCGCGGTGAGGTTCTCGCCGATCTCACGGGTCGCCGAGTCCATCCAGCCGAAGTCGGGGACACCTTCGCCGTCGACGAACAGCGGCACCACGACGACCACGACATCGGCGCCGGGCACGGCCTTGGAGTAGTCCGTGGTGGCCGTCATCAGCCCGCCGGACACCGCGGCCGCAAGCTTGGTCTGCAGGTCGGTCTCCCCCGGAAAAGGCTCCTGACCGGCGCTGACCGAGGCGACCGTGTCGGCGTTGACGTCGACACCAATGACCTCGTGCCCCTTGGTGGCGAACTGAACCGCCAGCGGCAGTCCGATCTTGCCCAGGGCAACGACACAGATCTTCACAAAGACACCAATTCCTCGTTTGAAGCCGGGCGGACAGGCGCAATCCACGATATACGGGACGCCCTCCGGAACCCTTCCGGGGTCCTGCCTTCCAAGCCATGATGGTCGAGCGCCGCTGGATCCAACCCCCACCGTGAAAGGATCACGCCGACCAGAGCCCAACGCCGACAACGTCCGGAAGGCCAAACGCATGAAGATCCTGTCGATCGTCGGAGCCCGACCCCAGTTCGTGAAGCTGGCGCCCATCGCCCACGCGCTCGCCCCGGGCGGTCACCAGCACGTCATCGTGCACACGGGTCAGCACTATGACGCCAACATGTCGGACGTGTTCTTCCAGGAGCTGGACATCCCCGCGCCCGACGTCCACCTGGGTGTTGGCTCCGGCAGCCACGGGGTCCAGACCGGTGCGATGTTGTCGGCCATGGACGCCGTGCTCGACGAACATCGCCCGGATTGGGTTCTGGTGTATGGCGATACGAACTCGACGATCGCCGGTGCTCTGTCGGCGGTCAAGATGCACCTCCCGCTCGCGCACCTCGAGGCGGGCCTTCGCTCGTTCAACCGACGGATGCCGGAGGAGCACAACCGCGTCCTGACCGACCACGCAGCCGACCTGTGCCTGGCCCCGACCCAGACCGCCATCGACCACCTGATCCGCGAGGGGCTGGGCGAGCGCGCGGTGCTCGTCGGCGACGTGATGACCGATGTCTGCCTGCGCACTGCCGCCCAGGTCCGCGACTCGGCCCCGTCGCTGCCCGAGGGCGTGGACGCCTCGCAGGACTATCTGGTGGCCACCATCCACCGGGCCGAGAACACCGACGACCCCGATCGGCTCCGGGCCATCGTCGACGCGCTGGCCGGGCTGCCGATCCCGGTCGTGCTGCTGGCACATCCGCGGCTCGTGTCCCGCGCGGCAACGGCCCGGGTTGACCTCACCCAGGGCTCACTGCGGACCACCGAACCGCTCGGCTATCCGGCGATGGTTGCCGCCGTGCTGCACTCTCGTGGGGTCGTCACCGACTCCGGAGGCCTGCAGAAAGAGGCGTTCCTGCTCGGGGCTCCCTGCACCACGCTGCGGACCGAGACGGAGTGGACCGAGACCGTGGACCTGGGCTGGAACGTCCTTCGCCCGGAGGTCGACGACCTGGCCTCCGTGGTCATGCGACCGCGGCCTACACCAGCCACCGCCGCGCCGTATGGCGACGGGCGGGCTGCCGAGGCCACCGTCGCCACCCTGCTGAAGCACCTCCGCTGACGTCGACGCCGACCTGCTGTCTGGTGTCACGTGGCCTAGTTGTACAAAGCGACTCCTGTTTGTACAACTAGCAGGTTCAACGTACGCTTGGTGTATGTCCATCACCTCACCGGTTACCGTCTCAGAAGCGCGCCGAGAGCTGGCCGCGATCATTGACCACGTTCGTGCTGAGCACACGCCGATCTACCTCGCCCGCCGTGGCCGTCGCGTCGCAGCGGTCATCGACGCCGATGACCTCGATCAGATCCTGGAGCTCGCCGAGGACATGGCCGACATCCGGGCCGCAGCAGCGGCACGAGCCGAGATGCAGGCGACCGGTGAGGCGCCGATTCCATGGGAACAGGTCAAGGCCGATCTCGGCCTGACATGATCTACCGCATCTCATTGGCACCCCCCGCCGCCCGCCAGCTCCGCAAGTTCGACCCCCAGGTGCGCCGCCGTATCCAGGCGGCACTTGAACTACTGGCTGCCGAACCCCGCCCACCAGCCGCAACCCGGCTCGTGGGCGGCTCGGGCGAGTGGAGAGTCCGCACCGGCGACTACCGCATCGTCTACGAGATTGAAGACGACCGGCTACTTATCCTGGTCCTCCGCGTCGGCCACCGCCGTGAGATCTACCAGGCGCGGTAGCCGTGCATAGCCGAGGGCCCGCTCGGTGCTCTCTCGCACCAGGCGGGCCCTCGTGATCGTGCTGGTCAGGATCTCGGGATGTCGACCGTCTTGCCGGTGCGGGCCGACTCGATGACAGCGACGGCGACAGCGACGGTGGCCATGCCCTGCTCGAGGGTCACGATGTCGGCGTCCTTGCCGAGCACCGCGTCGCGGAAGTTCTCGTGCTCGACCTTCAGCGGCTCCGGCTTGGAGATCGCGTAACGCACCACGTCACCCTCGGAGACACCACGGAACTGGGCGATGTCGTCCCACGTCGTGGCCACCACACCGTTGGCGTAGAAGGTCAGGTCGGCGGTCAGCGTGTCGGCCACGAACGTCCCGCGCTCGCCGG
>JBDTMW010000305.1:0-2984 GCA_039934065.1 Actinomycetota bacterium
TCGACCGGCTGCTCGAGATCGACAACATCCGCGACATCCGGCTGGCCACCAAGGCACTGATGGGCCTGCCGCAGCACTGGCTGGCCGATGAGGTCGTTGAAGGCGTGGGCCGGGTGGCAACCAAGGCTCGCGAACGCGGCGTCTCACTGGCGATCCACACCCATGTCAACAGCGCCCAGTCCGTGACGCCTGCGGTGGCCGCGGCCGCCCGGGCGATGCTGGACGCCGGCGTTCGAGACGTCCGCAACCAGGGCGTCCTGATGCGTGGCATCAACGACTCGGTCGAACAGCTTCTCGACCTGTGTTTCGCCCTGCAGGACGAGGCCTCGATCACGCCGTACTACTTCTACATGTGCGACATGATCCCGTTCGCCGAGCACTGGCGGCTCTCGCTGGCCGAGGCGCAGCACCTGCAGCACGACATCATGGGCTACCTGCCAGGCTTCGCGACGCCGCGGATCCTGTGCGATGTCCCGTTCGTCGGCAAGCGTTGGGTCCACCAGGTCGACTCCTACGACCAAGAACGCGGGATGTCGTTCTGGCGCAAGAACTACCGCACCTCGATCGAGGCCGCCGACACCGAGGCCCTGTCGCGCGAGTTCGTCTACTACGACCCGATCTACGCCCTGCCTGAGGCCGGCCAGGCCTGGTGGCGCGAGAACGGTGACGTCGACGTGGCACATGCCGCCGCAGAGGCCAAGGCCGCTGCCAGCCACGCAGCGTCGGTGGCCCAGCTCATCTGAGGACGCAACCGCCCACAGTGCTGTCTGCCTAGGGCTGGTTGTTGCGGGGCGGCTTCCCGGGCACCCGGCTGCCGTCGTCATCAGCGCCGTCGTCGTTGTCGAAGAGCAGATCCGTGATCTGTAGATGCACCCGCTCGACGTTCGGGACGTCCGGCAGGACCACACCGGCTTTCTCGGTGGCGTCGGAGATGATCAGCGTGCCGCAGCCGAGGATGCGGTCCAGCAGACCCTTTTCGTAGGCCACGTCGTTGATCCGGAAGAGCGGGATGTCACGGCCGGTCCGGGTGAGGATGCCGTGACGGGTGATCAGCCGCCGGTTCGTGACGGTGTAGGTCGACGTCGTCCAGCGCAGGAACGGGATCAACACCCAGAGGATCAGCACCGGGACTGCCACCACCGCGGCAACCAGGCCCCACCAGCTGTTGTCGGGCTGCAGCATGGCGGCAGTCAGGACCCCGGCCACCACCAGAATGAGCAAGGCCACGGGAGCAATGAGCGCCTTGCCGTGCGTTCGGACACTGAGGACGACGTGTTCGCCGTCGGACAGCAGCTTCTGCGAGATCGCCATGATCGCATCGTGCCAGATGGGGTGGCCGCGGCGCAGGTATGTTGAGCGCATGCCGATTCCGGACGGTATGCGTCGGGTCAACAAGGTCGCGCTGAACAGGCTCACCCTGCCGCTCGCGCGGTGGCTACCCGGGCTGGGCGTGGTCATCCATCGTGGACGCACCTCGCGCAGGGAGTACCGCACGCCGGTCAATGTCTTCGCCCAGCCGTGGGGCCGCTACGTTCTTGCACTGACCTACGGTGCCGACACTGACTGGGTCAAGAACGTCCTGGCTGCCGGTGGATGTGAGCTGCTCACCCGTGGCGTCCACCTGGAGCTCAACGCGCCGCGACTGTTCCACGACGAGTCACGGCGCGAGATCCGGGTGGCCGAGCGCGCGATGCTGGGGCTCTTGCACGTGTACGACTTCCTCGAGCTGCAGACAGTCCCTGACGCCTGATCACGCCCGGCGCGTGACCTGTGTCACGCCAGGTGGTCAGTCAGCGAAGTGGGAGCGGTGTTCCCAAGGCGTCGACAGCACCACGGTCGTTCGAGTCGAGACGTTGGCCGAGGATCGCACCCGGGCGAGCAGGTCCTCGAGGTCACCGGGAGTGGCCACCCTGGCCTTGAGAATGTAGCTCTCCTCCCCCGCAACCGAGTGACATGCCTCGATGTCAGGGATGTCACGGAGGTGGTCCGGGACGTCGTCGGGGGCGGCCGGATCCAGGGGCGTCACGGAGATGAAGGCGATGAGCGGCATTCCCATCTCGTTGTGGTCGATCACCGCGCGATAGCCCTTGATCACCCCGCGTTCCTCGAGCCGGCGCACCCGTTGGTGGACGGCCGACGTCGACAGCCCTGTTGTCTTGCCGAGATCGGTGAAGCTCATCCGCCCGTCCTGCGACAGCAGACCGACAATGCGACGATCCAGATCCTCCATGGCGCAAGGCTACTGACGTTCAAGCACCAGCGAGCAACGGACGGCAGTAATGGCACGATGGCGCCATGACCCAACGCCTGATGTTGTTGGACTCGGCCTCGTTGTACTTCCGTGCCTTCTACGGCGTCCCGGACCAGCGCAGCAGTCCCGACGAGCCGCCGACGAACGCGGTCCGGGGCTTCCTGGAGATGATCGCCTCCCTCGTCATCACCCATCGGCCGACCCATCTGGTGGCCTGCTGGGACAACGACTGGCGACCAGCGTTCCGGGTCAACGCCATCCCGACGTACAAGACACACCGTCTCACCGAAGGAAGCACCGTCCAGGAGGAGAGCCCCGAGGACCTCACCCCGCAGGTGCCACTAATCGTGGATGCGTTGCAGGCATTGGGGATCCCCCGCATCGGAAGTGACGGCTACGAGGCGGACGACGTCATCGGCACCTTGACCCATCGCGCCCGCGGGCGGCAACAGGTCGATATCGTCACCGGCGACCGCGACCTGTTCCAGTTGGTCGACGACGACGCGGGCGTCAGGGTCCTCTACACCGCTCGCGGCGGAGTGCGTGACCCTGACGTCGTCACCCAGACCTTCCTGCAGAACAAGTACCTCGTCGGCACTGGTCAGGCCTACGCCGATATGGCAACGCTTCGCGGTGACACCAGCGACGGCTTGCCGGGTGTCGCAGGAATCGGTGAGAAGACCGCCGCCACGCTGATCAACCGGTATGGCGACCTCGCCAGCCTGCGTCGCGC
>JBDTMW010000306.1:0-2965 GCA_039934065.1 Actinomycetota bacterium
CCGGCTGGGACGGCGCGGACCTGAGCCGTGCCAGCGACATTGCCGCGGTGGCCGGGTCCAAGCTGTTCGTCCTGGACGCCTCCGGCGCCCCGGTTGGCGGCACCAGTGCCGGTGGTGGCCGCCCCGGACCTGGACCGGGCAGGGGCGCCGGACCGGTGGGTGGCCAGGGGGTCGTGAGCTCTCCGGTGGTCGTCGACCGGGTCAGCGTCGGTACCGTGCGGCTGGTGTTCGAAACGGGGACAAGAAACGAGGCGCGCGACGTGGCCTGGTCGTGGATCGCGGTGGCCGCAGTGGTGGCCCTGCTCGTCGCCCTCCTTGCCAGCTGGGTGGTCACCCGGCTGATCACCCGCCCGATACAGGCCATGACGGCTGCGACCCGGGCGTTTACGGCCGGGGATCGGCAGGCTCGCGCAGCGGTGCATGGTCCAGGTGAGCTCGGCGAGCTGGCCCTCGCGTTTGACTCGATGGCGGACACGGTCGCACGCTCCGAGCGGGACCGCCGGAACCTCACAGCGGACGTCGCCCACGAGCTGCGCACACCGCTGGCCGCACTGCAGGCCGGGCTCGAAGAGCTGCGCGACGGTCTGGTTGAGCCCAGCGCCCAAGGTCTGGCCGGCTTGCACGACCAGTCGTTGCGGCTGGGGCGGGTGGTCAGCGACCTGGCCGAGCTTTCCGCGGTGGAGGCCGGCGACGTCCCTGTTCAGCGGACCGAGGTGGACCTGACCCAGGTCGCCCGCGACGAGCTGGCGGTGCACGACTCCCAGCTGCGCGCCGCAGGACTGGCGATGAGCAGCCGGCTGGATGGCCGGGTCCTGGTTCGGGCGGACTCCGACCGGTTGCACCAGGCGGTGGGCAACCTGCTGGCCAACGCGGCACGCTACTGCCGACCCGGGGATGAGGTCACCGTTGTCGTGCGCAGCGAAGCCGGCCAGGCAGTACTGGAGGTCGTTGACTCAGGGCCCGGTATCCCGTCAGATGAGCTTCCCTACGTCTTTGACCGGCTCTGGCGCGGCCGTGCAGTCAGAGAGATCGCCGGCTCGGGGATCGGTCTGGCCGTCGCGCGGGAGATCATCGTGGCCCACGGCGGCACCATCGAGGCGGTTTCGCCCGAGAGCGGCGGCACGACGATCGCGATCCGCCTTCCCGTGAGCGTGGAGAGGCCCGGCGAATCCATCGGCTGACGTGCGTGGAGTGTGTTCGGCATACCCTATGGGGTATTCTTGGCGCCAGATGACCGGCGATGGAGGACTTGATGCGCACGATGCGATGGACTGATCCGGAGACGGTTCCCGGAGCTGAGCCAGGAACTGATCCAGCAGCTGATCCGGCAGCTGGTCCGGCAGCTGGTCCGGCAATGGAAGCTGCCAAAGGCCCCGGCCGAACACTGGCCCGGGCTCTGGCTGCCTGGCCGATGCGAAAGCGCGTGGCCGTGGCCGTTCTCATGCCCCTCCTGCTGGTGCTGTCGGTGTCCGCTGCTGGGGGCTGGGCGTCGGCTACCTCATATGGATGGACGGCTCTGGTCATCCTGGTGGCTCTTGCCTCGGCAATGACCCTGGCGAGCTATCTCCCGAGCCCCGGAACCGGGCTGAAGCTGGACCTCGGCTGCACGCCCTGTGCCGGGGTCGCGGCGCTCAGCGTGGTGGCATCGGTGGTACTGCTGAGCTCGTCGCCGGGCGATGTCCCCACCGCGTTCCTGGCCTTGGGCGTCGCGGCCTTCGGGCTTCGCCAGAGGCTGGCCAACCCGAGTACCTGCCCCGCATAGGGCGCCCCTTGTAGTCACGGGGCCGTCTTGTCCTGCAACCAGGTGCGCAAGGCTGGGATGTCCATGCCGCCACCGCTCTCCGCCAGCGTCTTCAGCTGAGTGGAGGGGGGCGTGTCCGTCGGGGCGCCGAACGCGGCCAGGACCCGCGCGGCGGTCATCGGGGGGAAGGCATCAACCACCTGTTGCACCGTCATCGACCCCTTGACGTCGGCTGGGGAGGCGGGGGCGGCGGCACCCGTGCTGTTCTCCCCTGACGATGTGCCCGTCTGGGCGCTGGTCAGCGTTGTTCTACCGGTGGTGGCCCACAGGCCGGCGCTCATGAATCCGACGACCACGAGCGTTGGAACCACGAGCAGGGTCAGGACGTACATCGCGACCGGGACGCGGAGGGTGTGCATTCTCGGGTGCGTGGGCACTGGGCGTCGGCCGCGGGGGATGGTGAGCTCTGGTGAAGGCGCCGCCGGCGCGTGACCGAGGCCGGCTCGGAGTGAGCGTGTCATTTCAGGATCTCCACTGCAGTGGCGGTCTGCTGGTCAGGTTCGGTGGCGGGCGATGACGCGCGGCTCGTGCGGAAGCCGGGGACAGCCAGGGTCACGGCGAGGCCTTTCTCGCTGGGGCAGGCTCCGACGCACTCGAGACAGCCGTTGCAGGACGTGTCCGTGACCCGGGTCCGGGTGTTCACCGGTATCGCCATCGGGCAGGCCTGGTTGCACAGGTCACATCCGAGGCAGGCCGAGGCGTCACGCTGGACGGCGATCGGGCTGAGCCTCCCGGCCAGCGACTGCAGCGCTCCGAGCGGACACGCGTATCGGCAGAACGGCCGCTCGACGAAGATCGCCAGGACAAGGGTGACGACCAGTACGACGAACGCGAGGCTGAGCTCGAACTCGGCGACCGACAACAATGCGATCCACGGGTCGGCCTCACGAAAGACCATCGTCCCGGTGACTGCCGCGCCGACGATCGCCCAGGTCAGCACCAGCCAGCGGCCCCAGCGCAGGGTCCGGTCGATCCGGCGCCAGCCCTCGGTGCTGGTGCGGACGCTCACCTTGCGGCGCAGTCGGCGCAACGCTGGCACCCGGTCGGTGATGGTCCGTCCGGCGGTGTGCACCATCTCCTGCAGGGTGCCGAAAGGACAGAGCCACCCACAGAAGAACCCGCGCCCTACGACCGCCAACACCAGGACAGCGGCGGACAGCACCA
>JBDTMW010000307.1:0-2929 GCA_039934065.1 Actinomycetota bacterium
ACGCGGTCCGGCACCGTGCTGATCGGATCGTCCCGCCAGCAGGTGGGCTTCGACGCACGGCTCCGGGTCGACGTACTGAGCGAGATCGCGGCCAAGGCGATTCGCTTGTTTCCCTTTCTCACCGACGTGGCCGTGATGCGCAGCTACGGTGGGTTCCGGCCATTCGCGCCGGATCACCTGCCGGTTATCGGAGAAGACCCGCGGGTACCGGGGCTCTGGCACGCGACCGGGCATGAGGGGGCCGGCATCGGCCTCAGCCTGGCCACCGCCGAGCTCATCCGCGACCTGATGCAGGGGCATCCCACGCGCATAGACGCTGCGCCGTACTCGGCGGCTCGGGCCTCGCTCGCGCCCTTCCTCGAAGCGGTGGTTTGACCGTGCCAGCACGACTGCTGCCGTTCGGTGACGATCCGATCAAACCTGCACCACCCACTCCTGTCACCATTACTGTCGACGGCGTTCCGGCCAGCGGCGTGGCCGGGCAGAGCCTTGCCGGCGTCATTCTCGCCAGCGGCGAGCTTGGTTTCCGGCGAACGTCAGCTCGGGGGCGGCTGCGCGGTGTCTTCTGCGGGATTGGCGTCTGTTTCGACTGCCTGGTTGAGGTGAACGGCCACCGAGATGTGCGCGCGTGCCAGCGCCGCGCGGCCGACGGTGATGTCGTGACCAGTCAGCACGACCGGCTGCCGAGCGGTGATGCCACGTGAGTGGGAAGCTGGTGAATGACGTGCTCGTGATCGGAGCCGGACCCGCTGGTCTGGCCGCTGCCCGCGCGGCACGCGAGCGGGGTGCATCCGTCATTCTTCTCGACTCATCCGACCAGCTTGGCGGCCAGTTCTGGCGGCACCTCCCAGACACGCGCCCGGCCGGACGCAACGACATCCTTCACCACGGATGGAACACCTTCCGTGACCTCAGCGATGCCCTCGAGTCGGACAGCGGATGTCGAATCATCCGCTCCGCTCAGGTCTGGGCCATCGAGACCTCTCCGGAGGGCCCGGGCACCGTGCACGTCGTCGTGGGCGAGTCCGACGGTGTCGACCGCGACCGCCTTGCCTTCTCCCCCGACGCCATCGTGCTTGCCACTGGCGCCCACGACCGCACGCTGCCCTTCCCCGGCTGGGACCTGCCCGGAGTCTTCACCGGCGGTGCAGCGCAGGCCCTCGCCAAGGGGGAGCGCCTCGCCGCCGGCCGCCGGGTCGTCGTAGCGGGGGCGGGGCCGTTCCTGCTCCCGGTCGCCGCCTCGCTGGCTGTCACCGGCGCCCTCGTGCTCGGAGTGTACGAGGCAAACCGGCTGCCGGCGCTGCTCCGCGGCTGGCTGCCGAGGCCGTGGCAGCTTCTTGGCGCTGCAGGCAAGGCCGCCGAATTGGCTGGATATGCGGCAGGCCACCTTAGGAACCGGATCCCTTACCGGCTCGGCTGTGCCGTCGTCGCCGCGCACGGGACCGATCGGGTCGAATCGGTGACCATCGCCTCGGTCACTGCCGACTGGAGGCCCATTGCAGGAACAGAGCGCCGCATCAGCGCCGACGCGGTCTGCGTCAGCCATGGCTTCACCCCACGTCTCGAACTGGCGATCGCCGCAGGCTGCGCGCTGACGCCGGAGCGCTTCGTGCTTGTCGGGGCTACCCAGGAGACCAGTGTTCCTGGCGTGTTCGCGGCTGGCGAGATCACCGGCATCGGTGGGGCCGACCTGGCGATGGCGGAGGGCGCCATCGCTGGCCATCTCGCGGCAGGGGGAGCCGTGGCCGACGTCAGGCTACGCAGCGCCGTGCGACGGCGCCGCACCTTCCGCGGGTTCGCGGCGCGGATCGAGGCGGCACATGCCATCCGACCGGGCTGGCCGGAAATGCTGACGCCGGACACGATCATCTGTCGCTGCGAGGAGGTTACCTACGGGGACCTGTGCGGCACGGCCGCGAGCACTGGCTCGAAGTCGTTGCGCGCGCTCAAGCTCAGCACGCGGGTGAGCCTGGGCATCTGCCAAGGCCGTGTCTGTGGGCGCTCAGTCGAGGAGCTGCTCGCCGCCCGGGTGGGTGACGGCGGTCTCAGCGACGCGGTGACCACCGATCGCAGGCCGATCGCAGCGCCCATCCGTCTTGGCGAGCTCGCCAAAGGCCACCACAGTCTCCCGTCCGATCCAGACTCCATGAAAGGAAGAAAGTGACAAAGCAGAAATTCGATCTCGGCGGTGTCATCGTGGCCACAACTCTCGCGTTCAAGGAGGACTCGTCAGCGCCGGCCGGCCTCGCCGTGGACTACGACAGGTTTGCCGAGCACTGCGACTGGCTGATCAACAACGGCTGTCGCGGCGTCGGCCCCAACGGCTCGCTCGGCGAGTACTCGTCGCTGACCGATGACGAGCGGCGCAAGGTGGTCCGGGTGGCAGTCGAGGCAGTGGGTGGGCGCGGGCTGGTGATCGCTGGCGCGCACGGCGTCGGCTGGCACCAGGCGAAGCAGTGGGCCGAATACGCGAAGGAGGATGGAGCTGACGGGGTTCTGCTGCTACCGCCGATCGTGTACCGCGCCAACGAGTCGGAGGTCATCGAGCACTACCTGCGCGTGGCCGAGGTTGGTCTGCCGATCATGGCGTACAACAATCCCTTCGACACCAAGGTCGACCTGACACCTCAGATCATCGCGAAGCTGGCCGAGATCCCTGAGGTGGTCGCGGTCAAGGAGTTCTCCGGTGACATCCGTCGCGTGCTCGAGATCAAGGAACTGTGCGACATCGACGTCATTGCCGGCGCAGATGACCTCCTGTTCGAAGCCCTGGTTGCGGGAGCCGATGGTTGGTTCGCGGGATATCCGAATGCGTTCCCACGCGAAGCAGTCGAGATCTACGGCCTGGTGAAAGCAGGCAAGATCCCGGAGGCCCTTGAGCTCTATACCCAGCTCGTCACCGTGTTCCGCTGGGACTCGAGGACTGAGT
>JBDTMW010000308.1:0-2926 GCA_039934065.1 Actinomycetota bacterium
ATCCGGTCGATGATGCGCATGACGTGGTCGTCGTTCTGGAAGACGACGTTCGTCATCTCCAGCTTGCCCGAACGCTCGATGTAGACCTGGCGAGGACCGTTGACCATGATCTCCGACACGGAGTCATCACGGAGGAGCGGCTCCAGCGGCCCGAGGCCGATGATCTCGTCGGTGATCTGCTCGAGCATCCGGACGCGCTCGGCGCGGGTGAGGGCGAGGCCCTCCTCGTCGATGACGCGGCTGAAGATCTCCTCGATCTGGCGGCGAACCTCGACCTGGTTCGTCAGGTCCAGCTTGGGGTCCAGGTCCTGGATGACCCGGTTCTGGATCCGGAACTTGACGTCGCGGAACGACTCGCGGGAGGGCATCTGGCTGGAAAGGCGCGATGCCGCGGGCGGGCCGCCGGCGCCGTCCCCCTGGACGTCCTGGCCGGGCTGCCCAGTAGGCACGGGCAGCCGCTCTTCGCCCGGACCTGCGGGACGGGCACTCTCGATGCGCTTCAGCAGTGACATCTACCGGGTTCCCCCTGCTACCGCCACGCGAACAGTGACTTGTTCTTGGCTGCGCCCTTGGCAGCCTTGTCGCCGGACCGGGCGACGGCGGCGGTCGGCGCCGGACCGGTGATCGCAAGCGCCAGGCGCTGGATGTCCTGCGACACCTGTGCCTCGCGATTGCTGAGGAAGAACGGGACGCCGCGATTGAGGGCATAGACGACGCTGCGGCCGTCGCTGACGATCGTGTGGTCCACCTTGCGCCCGATGGAGTGCTCCACGTCTGCGACGCGAATGCCCAGCGTGGAGTCCGCGCGGTTCAGCAGGAGCCGGATCTTGTCCGGGCCGTAGCCGAGCTGCTCGCAGACCTCCAGGAACAGGCGCATGTTCTTCACGCTCGTGATTTCGAGCGTGAGCATCGTCAGGATCAAATCTGCTTCGTCGAGGACCGCGAGCGTGGGCTCGTTGAACGCGGACGGGCAGTCCACGACCACGAGGTCGAACGAGGCACGGAGGCCCTGGAGGACCTTCCTGACCGCAGACGCGCCGATGAGCTCGGCCTGCTCCGGCGACGGGGGAGCGAGGAGCACCTTCACGCCGGACGAGTGCGTGATCATGAACGTGTCCAGCGATTCGGCCTCGCCTGCCTGGAGCTCTCCCGCGAGGTCCGCGATGGACTTGTTGCGCGGGTTCAGGTTCAGGAGCACGCCGACGTCGCCGAACTGGAATGACGCATCCACGAGCGCGACGCGCTTGCCGAGCTGCGCCGCGGCGACGGCGAGGTTCACCGCGACGGTGGTCCGCCCAACGCCGCCCTTGGGGCTGAAGAGCGCGACGACCGAGGCGGGCTCGCCGCTGCCGTTGGAGATCTCCTGGCTCGTCACTGCGACGGGCGCGTATCTGCTCTGCTTGTCCTTCTCGCGCGACCAGACCTGGCGGATGGACGCGGTCAGCTCGTCAGAGCTGAACGGCTTCACCAGGAACTCCCGGGCCCCGGCGAGCATGGAGCGACGGAGGTAGTCCGCCTCGCCCTGCACGGACATCATGACCACGGCGGCGGCAGGGACTTCCGCGGCGAGCTTCTCGGTCGCGGTGATCCCGTCCATGCCCGGCATGTTGATGTCCATGAGGACGACATCGGGCCGGACCTTCACGGCCAGCTCGAGCGCCTCCGCGCCGCCCCCTGCGGTCCCGACCACCTCGACGTCGCTCTCGAAGCCGAGGAGCTTCGAAAGGTGATCCCGGGTCTCCGGGATGTCGTCGACGATCAGGACCTTGATTCGATCCGTCATGTTCGCGTGGATCCTTTCCTCGACGCCGCTACGGGAGCGGGGTCGGGATCGGGACCTGGACGATCTCCGGCGGCAGGATGCCGTAGAGGTCCACCAGGGTCTTGAGGATGACGCCCGTCGTCTCGGCCGTCTGGCCCGCGTCCAGCGGCGAGCGCAGGATCGCGTCCAACCCGCCGGCGGTGCGTGCGAAGAGGAGCACCTCGGCTTGCGCCGGCGTGACCGACAGGATCAGGAGCTTGCCCTCTTCAACGTTGACGGCTGGAGCAGCCGACGGTGCGGGCTGGCCATTCGCCGCCGCAGGTGCCGCGGGCGCGGGCGGGTTGATGACGCCGATGATCTGCACGTCCTGCAGCAGCAGCGGCAGCTTGATGCTCAGCGGGTTGATGCCGGACACCACCGTCACGGACCCGTCGTTGAGCACCTGGACCACCGGGAACGCGTCACCGCGCAGGCTGATGACCAGGTCAACGGTGTCACCCACGTCCAGCAGGTTGCCGACGCCGGTGAGCTGGTTGACCGTGATGGCCATGGCGCGCCGGCCCGCGGGCACGGTGAGCGGCACGGCGCGGTTCTGGAAGTCGCTGGAGTGGACCTGGGCGCCGGCCACGAGCGCGGTTCGCGTCGTCTTGCCGACCGCCTGGGACAGGTCACCGTAGACGTTGGCCTCGCGCAGGGTCACTGCGAGGGTCTTCGTGCCGAGCATCTCCTGGGTCACGACGGTCCCGAGGGGGATGTCAGCGGCCGCCACGACGGTGGGCAGCTCCGTTGGCGCGGTGGCGACCGGAGTGGCCGCCGGCCCACCGGGATTCGACCCGAGCAGGATGACGACGAACACCAAGGCTGCAAGGAACACGCCCAGCAGCAACACGAGCCGACTGGTTCGTCGCACGGATTGGATCCTCCCCGGTCTGGATGGTCGCTTGTTGTATGCGATGGTCGCTGTGTGACAGGTGGCACCACTCTAGCACCGGCCAGAGGGGCGGCGACTATACGAATGGGCTAGTACCGCTGGCAAGAGGTGGGAAGACCGCGCGCTCGGCGCAAGGTGCGTCGTAAGGTTCGCGATGTCCTCCGGGAATCACAAGACCGCCGGGCGAGTGCCCGGCGGTCTTGCGGTGTTACGACGTGGAACTCGCTACTACA
>JBDTMW010000309.1:0-2917 GCA_039934065.1 Actinomycetota bacterium
TCCGCACGCATGGTGGCCTCGTCGACGTCACCGAGCTCGGCCGCGATGTCGTGGATCAGGGTGCCGATGTTGGCGGCGCCGACACTCGGGCCGTCGCCACCGCAGGCCGTCAACAGCCAACGGAGGCTGCACTCGGTGTAGCTCTCAATCCGTGAGGGTGAGACCGAGACGCTCACGCCCTCTGCGCGCAACGGCCGGTCGTCGCTCAGCGCCGTGAGCGCCCACCACGATGACGGGTCGGCACCCACCACGCTCGCGGCCGCCAGCCGGGCCAGCTGCGACGCGGCCGTATGCCGGCCACTCACCGTCGCTCCCACGACCACCTCGCGGCGCAGCTCGGCGACCATCCCGCCAAGGGTCATCGGCCGCGGCACGTCACTGAAGGGCCTCAGCTCGTCCCCGTCATCGGACTCCTCCGGCGGGTCGACGATGTCGAGATAGACAGATGGCTGTTCCTCGTCACTGCGCACGGCGGTGACCAGGAGGCGCTCGGAGGCGCGACTGACCGCGACCATGAACAGCCGGGTCTCGTCATAGCGGACTGCAGCCTGGGCTGCCCGAAGCGACTGCCCCCGGCCGGTGACGACATCGACCAGTCGCTCTGAGCCCAAAAGGGATCCGCGCAGACGAAGGTCGGGCCAGACGCCTTCCTGGACACCTGCGACCACCACGAACCGCCACTGGCACCCGGCCGCGCCCGCCGGCGTGAGCAGCGAGACGGTGTCATCACTGGGAGCACGGGCCACCAGCGTGTCACCCGCAACGTCCTGTCCCCTCAGGTGCTCGAGGAAGCCGCGCGGTCCCATCTGGGGCAACCGGTCGACATACTTCGCCGCAGCGTCGAACAAGGCGACGACGGCGTCGAGATGGCGGTCGGCGCGGGCACCGGAAACGCCCCCAGCAAGAGCAACCCGACGCCAGCTCTCTGCCAGGCCGGTTGCGTCCCACATCGCCCAGAGCACACCCTCGGCGGTCACGCCGGGTGCCCACCGCAGGCCGTCATCGCCGTCGACCGTCCGCGCAGCGATCACTCCTGCGGTGATCGCCTTGGCAACTCTCCGAGCCGGGGCACCCTCAGAACCAAGCATTGCCAAGGTGCTTGGCGCGACCAGCCCCTCAGCAAGCAGCTCATCACTGCTTCGGCTGCCACCGCTGTCCAGCTCGTCGCGGCGCAGAGCTCTCCTGAGTCGCCGCAGCCCCACGGGGTCGGCGCCACCGACCGGGGACAGCAGGGTGTCGATCGCAGTCTGCGTGTCGATCGGGTCCGGCTGCCCCATTGCGACGTTCAGGGCGACCTCGAGCAGATCGAGCAGAGGGCGAACCGCCACCTCGTCCCGGACAGCGACCTCGGCTGGTGGCACCGTCACGGGCACGCCGGCTGCCAGGAGGACTCGGCGAAGGGCGCTGGTGCGTCCCTGTCCGCGAACGATCACGGCCATGTCGGACCACGGCATACGGTCCAGCAGGTGCGCCTGTCGCAGCTCCGCGGCGATCAGCGCCGCCTCCTGCGAGGTCCCGCGCAGCAGCCTCACATCAGCGCGCCCGCCCTCAGCGACGTGCTCGAGCTCGCGGTGGGCTCCGCCGCCCAGGGCGCCAATGCGTCTGGTCACCCGACGGGTCACGGCGCGCAGAACCTCGGGCTGCCGGTATGACGTCCCGAGCGTGATCATCGGACCGTCACCGAACCGGGCATGGTCGGCGCCCAGGATGCGCGGGTCGGCACCACGGAAGGTCTGAACGGCGGCATCTGGGTCGCCGATGAGGACAAGGTCGATGTGTGGGGCATGGACGACCTCAAGCAGCCGGGCCGCAGCCGCGGTCAGCTCCTGGGCGTCGTCGACCACGATCACGCGCAGCGACGACGCCAGTCGCTCACGTGCCTCGGGGTCCTCCTCGAGCAGGTCGGCAGCTGCCCCGAGGATCCAGGCAGGGTCATAGGACCCAGGACGCGAGAAGGCAGTGACCTCGTCGTACTCCGCCAGCACCTGGGCAGCCGCAACCCAGACGGGTCGGTCGTGCTGAAACCCCAGGGTGGTCAGGTCGTCGGGCTCCAGGCCTCGCTCGACCGCGCGCATGAGCAGATCCCGAAGCTCGGTGCGAAATCCCCTCGTGGCCAGTGCGGCCTGGATGTGTTCGGGCCAGTCCGGAGCCTTGCCCTCGCCTGATGCGTGACCGGCCAGGAGCTCTCGCAGGATGAGGTCCTGCTCCGGCCCGCTGAGCAGCCGGGGGCTGGGATCGCCTCGCAGCGCGGCCGCCTGGCGCAGGATGCCGAACCCGAGAGCCTGGTGGGTGCGGGCCAGCGGTTCGGTCGTGGTGCCACCGATCCGGGTAGTGATGCGGTCGCGTAGATCGGCGGCTGCGGTTCTCGACGCCGTCAGAACCAGGCACTGGTCGGGTGCAACCCCGTCACGGCGAACCCGCTCGAGCACGATCTCGATAGCGGTGAGCGTCTTGCCCGTGCCTGGGGAACCCAGCACCCGCAATACCGACTGGGCCGCGGCACGGCCTGCGACCGTGCGAACGGTGACGCTGCGACCGGGGGCGGTGCGATGGCGGACGGCAGCAGCCTGAGCATCGTCCAGGGTAGGCACCTGGGCACCCACGCTGGGAGACCGTCGCAATGTCAGCACCGGCAGAGTCCATCACGAGGGTGTGACGGAGCGTGCAGACCGCTCACCGACTGCAGCCACAGATCGGCCCCCGGACGCACGAATGCCCCGGCACAAGGCCGGGGCAAACGCGTTGCAGAACAGGTTCGAGTGGTTAGCTCAACTCAGTGTCCAACCAGTTCAGGTGGTACAGGTAGTGCAGTTCAGCCGAAATCAGAGCGGACGGATGTTCTCCGCCTGCGGGCCCTTCGGACCCTGGGTGATGTCGAACTCAACCTTCTGGTTCTCATCGAGCGAGCGGTATCCGC
>JBDTMW010000310.1:0-2896 GCA_039934065.1 Actinomycetota bacterium
AGAGTTTGAGTTCGGGTTAGACCTCATTCTTAAGGGCCTCGAGAAGCCCAAACGCGGTACCCGGAAGTGATGCCCCGCTCCACCACAGGGTTCGGGCGCGGTCCGTCGACGAGATTCTCACGAGTGTCGTGCGGGACTTGAACCCTCAACCCGCTGACTCTGACTGGCCAGTTGAGAACAGTTGTGACCTGGACCCCGATCAGCTGGTCGACGTCGTCGCGCTGCACCAGGAGGTACCGAGCCTTCACCACGTTCGGGCGCTGTCAGGAACTGGCGGGCAGCGTAACGTTTGAAGGCGCGCCAGTCGGGCACTTGAGGGATGGCAACCGTTAGCCATGTGAGTCACCTGGATAGCCCAGACAGGGTCATCCAGGAAGGACGAAAGGAACCTCAGATGATCATTCTCGGAATCGTGCTCGTGGTCGTGGGATTGGTCGCGAGCGTACCTATCCTGGAGACCATCGGCGTCATCCTCGTGGTGGTTGGAGCGATCCTCTGGATCCTCGGCTCCATGGGCCGCGCGATCGGCGGACGCAAGCACTACTACTGACCCCGAACCTCACCGTAGTCACGGAGATCTATCTCCCACGACAGGCGTGGACGAACGTCGAACCTGCCCCCACCTGCCATTGATGGACCGAACGATATTGACCGACCGAACGAGAAAGGAGCCCGGAAATGGGCTGGGACGACAAGCTGAGGAACAAGAAGGACGAAGCCAAAGGCGAAGCCAAGGAACACATTGGCAAGGCAACGGACGACAAGCAGATGGAACGCGAAGGCAAGGCCGATCAGACGAAGAGCAACCTCAAACAGGCCGGCGAGAAGGTCAAGGACGCCTTCAACGAGGACTGACCGCTGTATGAAGGACTGACCGCTGTATGACGGGGCGACAGGTTGCCGTCGACGCACTGGATAAGGATGGAATGTGCCGGTAACCCAGTGGTTCCTGACTTCTCGCGAACGCGGAAACCCCTCGACTCGGCTGGACGACCGCCATCGCGGTGACATGGCGTGGACCGAGGGCAACCTGGTGCGCCCGCTCATCCACGGCGCGACGTACTTCGCAGAGCTGCACGAGCGGGTGTCGGAGATGCGCGACGGTGACCTGCTGATGTTCGTCGACTGGCGTGGCGACCCCGACCAGCGCCTTACTGGCACCCCCGACACCGGAATCGGAACGGTGTTCGCGGCCGCGGCCCGACGCGGCGTCGACGTTCGCGGGCTGGTGTGGCGCTCCCACTGGGACCGCTTCGCCTTCTCCGCGCAGGAGAACCGGCACCTGGGTCAGGAGATCAATGCCGCCGGCGGCCAGTGCCTGCTCGACATGCGGGTGCGGACCGGAGGGTCGCACCACCAGAAGTTCGTCGTACTACGCCACCACGACCGTCCCGAGCTCGACATCGCCTTCCTGGGTGGCATCGACCTGTGCCACGGCCGCCGCGACGACATCTCGCACAGGGGCGACCGGCAGACCCAGCCGATGGCGGCCGTGTACGGGTCGCGACCGCCGTGGCACGACGTGCAGCTGGCCATCAGCGGGCCGGCCGTCGGCGACGTGGAGACGGTGTTCCGGGAACGATGGGAAGACCCCCGGGCGCTGAGCCGAAGCCCGCTGAGATGGGTCGCGGACCGGGTCCGAGCCGACCAGCCGAAGGTCACGGCACTCCCGCCACAGCGTCCCGACCCCGAGCCAGCAGGACCTCATCCGGTGCAGCTGCTGCGCACCTACCCTCGCCGTATCAGCGGCTACCCCTTCGCGCCTCAGGGGGAACGCAGCGTGGCGCGCGGCTACACCAAAGCCGTCAGCCAGGCACGCCAGCTGATCTACATCGAGGACCAGTACCTGTGGTCGCCCGACGTCGCAGCCCTGTTCACGAAGGCGTTACAGCGCAACCCCGGGCTGCGGCTGATAGCCGTGCTCCCGCTGTTCCCCGACCAGGACGGTCGCATCTCCCAGCCGCCCAACCTGGTGGGGCGCGATCGCGCGATCGCGACGCTGCGCAAGGCGGCACCCGGAAGGGTCGCGTTCTACGGGCTGGAGAGCCCGGACGGGGTTCCCGTCTACGTTCATGCCAAGGTCTGCGTCATCGACGACCAGTGGGCGTCAGTGGGGTCCGACAACTTCAACCGCAGGTCCTGGACCCACGACTCCGAGCTGTCCGCAGCAGTGTTAGACCCCGGGTATGCGCAGGCGTTGCGGCTCAACCTCGCCCGTGAGCACCTCGAACGTGCCGGGCCGGCGAACGACCTGCTCGACCCGGCGACGACGTTCACCGCGTTCGCCGACTGCGCCGCACAGCTGAAGCGCTGGTATGACGGCGGATGCCAGGGCGCCCGCCCGCCGGGGCGGCTGCGCCCGGTGAACGACGGAGTGCTGACGCGGTTGACGCGAGCCTGGGCAACACCGCTCTACCATCTCTTCTTCGACCCCGACGGCCGGCCTCTGAAGATCAGGCTGCGCCGCTCCTTCTGAGAAGCGGCCGGGATCAGATGCGTACATGCACCGCCGGGTAGACGCGTCCATGCACCGCCGGGTAGATGTGGCTGCCCCGGTCCTCGGTGCCTGCGCCGATGACCACTGATGACTAGGTCGTCTCTGGTGCGGAAGTCGTCGGCGCAGGCTCGATCGTTGTCTGCTCCACGAGAGCCTTGACCACCTCCGCAGCCGTGACCTGCTCCTGCCGCTCCGTCGCTCGCTGCGCTTCTTCCCGCTTGACCTCGACACGGGCTGCTTGCCAGGCCGACCAATGCCCCGAGACAAGCGCCCACAACGACAGGGCCGAGACATAGACCACGGAGTTCAGCCACCCCATTGCCATGGAGATCGGGATCATCACAACCCAAAAGACTGTCAACCAGCCGTTGACTCGACGCATGAAGACGGGATCGCCCT
>JBDTMW010000311.1:0-2878 GCA_039934065.1 Actinomycetota bacterium
CATGCAGGCTGCCCGGCTGGACGACCTGGGCTCGGACAGCAACCCGGAGGCGACCAGCTACTTCCCCGACCTGGGGGAGTTCGAGTCGGTCGTCGACCGCTACCTGCGCCACGTCAAGGAGGCGAAGAAGGCGCTGTCGATCCCCGTGATCGCAAGTCTGAACGGGGTGACCCCCGGCGGCTGGGTGAGGTATGCGCGGCTGCTTGAGGAAGCCGGCGCCGACGCACTCGAGCTCAACATCTACGGAATCCCCGCCGACCTCGACGTGACGGGGCACGAGATCGAGGACGAGCAGATCGAGCTCGTGGCCCTGGTCAGGGCGTCCCTCTCGATCCCGCTGGCGGTCAAGATCGGCCCTTACTACAGCGCGCTGGGCCACCATGCCGCCCGGATCGTCGACGCGGGTGCCGATGGTCTGGTGCTCTTCAACCGCTTCTACCAGCCCGACATCGACCCGAAGACCCGCAAGGTGGCACCGGCGCTGGTGCTGTCCTCGTCGGCCGAGCTTCGGCTGCCGCTGCGCTGGACCGCGATCCTGTCTGGTCGGGTGGAGTCGTCGCTGGCCGTCACAACAGGGGTCCACACGGGCGCTGACGCCGCCCGGTGCCTGCTCGCGGGCGCCGACGTGGCGATGATGGCCTCGTCGCTGGTGTTGAAGGGCGCCGAGCATGTCGCCGAGGTTGAACGCGAGCTCGTCGAGTGGGCTGTGGGGTCAGGCTTCGAGTCGGTCTCACAGCTCCGGGGCAGTGTCAGCCAGCGCCACGTCGCCGACCCGTCCGCTTTCGAACGGGCCAACTACATGGCCGTCCTGACCGGCTTCACCAGCTCGTTCCGCTGACGCGATCGTCGAGTGGTCGCGCCAGGAACTCGTCGGCCGCCTGCAGGACCTCCACGACGTCGCGTCCGAAGTGCACGTCGCACGGGTGCTGCCAGCGTCCGGGCTGATCGGTGAGCAGCTGCGTGACGCAGGCCCCCATCGCCTCAAGCGCGCTGGTTGTCGCATCGGGCATGGACGTCTGGCGCTCCGTTCCGAAGAGCTGCCAGGAGGTTCCGCGACTGCCCGGCGGGGCCGTCAGGCTGAGCGACATGGTGCTGGCGGCGCCGGACTCGTGGTGCAGAACGACCGTCACCGTGTCGCCCAGACCGCGATCGGCGATGACATGGGTGACCGGTCCGAGCGCCGGGACGAGGATCGACAGGGCGTGCGGGCCGATGTCCCACAAGGCCCCCCGTGTCCGCCGCCACGCAGACTCACCGAAGGGATTGCCTGGCTCAAAGATCGAGCCGTACATGCGGACGTTCGCTGAGCTCCAGTCAGAGGTCTGCTGGACCTCGGCCAGCCAGGCGGCCTGGTTGGCGGTGAACCTGCTGGTGAAGAAGACCAGCGAGCGGACGCCGGCCCGATCCACCGCCTCGACGACACGGTCGGCATCGTCTGTGGTGAACGCCAAAGGCTTGTCCAGCAACAGGTGACAACCGTGCGTCGCGGCCCGCACTGCGAGGTCGGCCTGAACGTCCGGTGGCACCGCGAAGGCCACGGCATCGACGTCGGCGAACATGTCGTCCGCACGTTCAAAGGCCTGTGCCCCAACGGTTTCGGCCAGTTCGGCAGCGCGGGCGAACGAGCGTCCCCACACTCCGACCAGGTCGGCATCGGGGTGTGCGGCCAGTGCTGCAGCGTGGGTCTCCCGGGCCCAGAAGCCGGTTCCCACGACACCGAAGCGCATACCCATCTGTCTTCTCCTCAACTCTGCGAAGGCTCGAGTCCGCGCTTAATGACCGCACCTGTGTCTGCAACTTACAGCGGCCTGACAGGTGCGCTCGATAGTGTTGACAGCGTGCCCTCCCTATCCGGGTTGACGGTGGTGCGACGCGGGTTCGCGACGCTGGGCTCGACCATGCATCCAGATGGGTTTCACGGCAGGCACGCGCGGGCCGGCTTCTTCGAGGGCTGGTACGTCAAGCTGGTATCAGAGGACCGGACGGCCAGGCTGGCCGTCATACCGGGGATCTTCCTCGGTGGGGGCGGTGGGGACGACGAGGCGTTCGTACAGGTGCTGGACGGCGTCACCGGCCGCTCCTGGTACGAGACATTTGACGCCACGGAGCTCCATGCAGCGACCGACAGGTTCGACGTGACGATCGGACCAAACCGATTCAGTGACAAGGGAGTCAGCCTGGATCTGAGCGAGTCCGGCCTGCGCGGGCAGGTGCAGTTCAGTACTGCGCTGGATGCATGGCCGGTGACGGTGCGCTCGCCCGGGATCATGGGCTGGTATGCCTGGGTTCCGACGATGGAGTGCTACCACGGCGTCGTCTCGTTCGGCCACGGACTGTCCGGGTCGCTGGCTCTCGACGGTCTGGCGCAGTCCTTCGACGGGGGGCTCGGCTACCTCGAGAAGGACTGGGGTCAGGCCTTTCCAACCGGCTACATCTGGATGCAGAGCAACCACTTCGCCCGCCCAGGCGTGAGCCTGACGGCCTCGATCGCGGTGATCCCGTGGCGCCGCACCGCGTTCCGCGGGTTCATCGTCGGGTTGCGTATGCCGGGGTCCGATGGTCGTCCTGCCCTGCACCGGTTCGCGACCTACACCGGCGCCCGCACGACGCAGCTCGCCGTTGACGACGAACGCGTTCACTGGTCGCTACGCGCCAAGACCGGTGAGACGCTCGAGATCAGTGCCGAGCGGGGGCGCGGTGGGCTGCTTCACGCGCCAGTCCGCACCCAGATGCACCGCCGCGTGGAGGAGACGCTGGACGCACGTATCCATCTCAAACTCTCGGATCCGTCCGGCCGGGTCATCTTCGAGGACACCGGTGAGGTTGCCGGACTCGAGGTGCACGGAGACATCGCGCGCCTTCTTGGGATGACCTGACA
>JBDTMW010000312.1:0-2874 GCA_039934065.1 Actinomycetota bacterium
CCAGCAGCGGATAGCTCCAGTCGAGCAACGCCATACCGCCCTGCTCGCGCAAGGCGAATACTTCCGTGGCGGCATTCCATTTGAATAAGCGGAAAAAATAGGGCCGATCGTCCGTCGCCGGCTCGATATAGAACTTGTACCGGTCGAGGAATGCCTGCCGCTCCGTGCCTAGCAGCGCAACCGCTCCGTCGAAGAAATACGGCTGCGCCAGCAGGTTGTAACGGTTCGCCTCGTCAGGGCGCATTCCGGGGTAGTAAGCCACATCGAAAGAACGCGCACGGCTGAATTCCTTGATCGCCGCAATTTCGTTCGATGTGAAATCGCTGTTCTTCACCAGCAGCGTGACGGTTTTCCAGCCCCGTATCATTGCCAGCCGCGCGGCGGGGTTGGATACACCAGTCCGTTCCAACGCGGCCACAGCTGTAGCAAACAATTTCAGCGCATCGCGCGGCGGCAGGTTGAGCCAGCGAGTGACAGCCAGCATGCCACTCGGAGTCAGGCGATTCAGGTAGGTCTGCAATGCCTCAACCGTGTAGAGATAGCTTTCGCTCAGACCGTATAGTCCGGCGGAGGCGACTCCAAATGAATCCAACAGCGCCACCTGGATCAGGTCATAGTGGTCATCGCTGGTGCTGACGAAGCCACGCGCCTCGCCTTCGTGCACATGCACGCCGGGCCGGGTGTAGAGGTCCCCGGCAAAGTCATGAAAGCGGTGCTGAACCAGATCGATGACGTTGCGGTCAAGCTCCACGGCATCGATCCGGTTGGCGCCGTGATAAAGCGCTTGCAATACATCGCTGCCCGCCCCTGCCCCCAATACCAGCACATGTGGCCGGCTGTGCGGCTGTTTCAGTACATGATAAGGCAGCGCCGAGGTAAGCTGGTCGAGATAGGTCAGCGGCGCCAGCTCGCCGTCAAATCGCGTGATCACCGCCGGACCGTTTCCGTCCACGAACACCGCCAGTTGCGGTGGCGGTTCATCCGTGGCGTTGAGGCTCATTCCCGGCGCATGACGGAACGGAATACGGCCGCTTTCCACCACCGTAATCTGCCCGAGCGGACTGGAGCGTTCCTCGACCACCCGCATTCCGGTAATGTTCAAAGTCTGGCTCAGATCCTTGTAGACGGAGGGTTGCGTCAGCAGCCAGTTGCCCGGCAGTGCCACCGCCACCAGTATCGCCAGCCCAAGAAACACCTTCGCCATCCATTTCGGCCGCATCCCCAGCTCGATGGCGGCGATGGCAGCGGACAGCAAGGCCAGTGCCGTGAGGACGATCAGCACCTTGTGGGGTGGCACGAGATATAGCAGGCCGATAACGCCCAGGCTGCCCATCCCCGCACCCAGAATGTCGAATGCATAGATACGCCCCGCGTTGTCGCCGAAGTGCCACAAGACCAGGCCAATGCATAGCCCCCCGAAAAAGAAGGGCAGCATCATCAGCAGATAAACGGCGAGCAGCTTGGCTGGCTGGGTGTTATCCCACAGCAGTTCGAGTGGATTGAAGGGAACCTGTTGCGCGAGTAGGAACGCCGCGGGCATCAGAAAGGCCATTCCTGTGGCGGCGATGAGATACACCGCGCCGATGTGGGGCGCAATTTTTTCCTTAAGTAAGGTTAGCGCCGTACCGCTTGCCCCAAAGCCCAGCATTGCCGCGCTGATGATCATGTAGGCGAAGTGATGCCATAGCACAATACTGAACAAGCGCGTCAGCAGCACCTCATACGCCAGCAGGCAACCGGAGAGCAGTCCGATGGCAAAAAACGGTGGTTTCAGTATCGGCATAAGCACAGGCACGAGCACTGGCATTAGCACAGGCATGCGGGTTTCTGATATCCGGGCTAATGTCCACCCGTGAGCGGAACAAACGCCACCGGCGTAATTTGACGGCTGGTGACCGAACCATCCATATGTTTCTCCACCAGCATTAAATACTGGGTCATGAATTGCGCACCGAGCGGAATCACCATGCGGCCGCCCGGTTTGAGTTGTTTGATTAGAGGCGGCGGAACATGGCTCGAGGCGGCCGTCACCACGATAGCGTCGAACGGTGCCGCTTCCGGCCATCCATAGTAGCCATCGCTCAGTCTTACCTTTACATTGCCGTAGCCAAGAGATTTCAATCGCTCGGCCGCCTCTTCTTCCAGCGGTTCAATAATCTCAACGCTGTAAACCGATTCGACTATTTCCGCCAGAACAGCCGCCTGATAGCCTGAGCCGGTGCCGATTTCAAGAACTTTATCGCCAGCCTTGACCTTTATCAGGCCGGTCATCAGTGCGACAATAGTTGGCTGCGAAATCGTCTGGCTATGGCCGATCGGAAGCGGGCGGTTGAGATAGGCAAACGCAGTGAGCCAACTGGGCACAAAACGATGCCGTTCCACTTTTCCCATCGCCGCCACGACGCTTGGACTGAGCGTGAAACGATCGTTGGCAGTTATATCGGCCAATACCTCCTCAACCATTTTATGGCGTTTCACGTCAAACCCGTCGCCATGCGATGGGAAGGCGCAACAGAGATAAAGGAATGTGCCTAGAACGAAGTGCTTCATGACTTCATTAAAGCAAATTCCTGGCCGGATGCCAGGAATCTCTGAATAATTCCCCCCTGGGAGTGCTCAGTGGGTCAGAGACTCCAGGGGGTTACCACAGGTCTCCCAGCACCCTGTTGATAATAAAGAGTACCACAGCGAGCGCAATCAAGCCCAATAACGGCCGATTCTCCTCAATCACGTTAGTTGCCACACCGGATACTCGAGTAGACCGGCGGAGAAAATACAACGCGGCAATAACGCCCACTACCAGTGCCGCATACAATAGCTCCACATAACCTGCTTCAAAGTACCATTCGTTGTTGTCCATGCTAACTATCCTGG
>JBDTMW010000313.1:0-2841 GCA_039934065.1 Actinomycetota bacterium
TTGAGGTAGGGGTCGAGCTTCTGCATCGTCACCCGGATACCGCGCGCACGCAGTAGATGTCCGAGGCTGGAAGCCGTCAGGCCCTTGCCGAGTGAAGAGGCGACGCCTCCGGTTACGAAGATATGTTTTGTCTGATTCACCACGGGCTTTGACTCTACGTCATCCTGAGGGTCTCGGCGTACAGAGCGAGCCATTTCGACGCCGTGTCGGGCCCGTTTGGCAACCTCTCGGCGACCTCTCGGCCGCGGGCGGCGAGATCAGCGCGCAGACCAGGGTCGCTCAGGACACGATCGGTCGCTTCCGCAATCGCCACGGGATCGCCCGGTATGACGAGCAACCCGGTTCCCGAGACCATGTCGTGCATGCCGCCCACATCCGTGGCAACCACCGGCGTTCCGGCTGCCATCGCCTCTTGTACGACCAAGGGCTGACCTTCCCATTGGCTCGGCAGAACGAACACCTCGGCCGCAGACAACCATCGTCCGGCGTCGCTACGCGCTCCAACGAAGTGGACCGGCGCACCCAGAGCGCGAACCTGAAGGTTCAGCTGGGCAAGCAGCTCGGGATCTCCATCACCCAGAACCACCCACGTGCAGGCATGGCGCATCACGGATGCCGCCTCGACCAGATCCGGGAGGTTCTTCTGTGGCGCGATTCGCGAGATGGTCACGACCAGGGGCAGTGCAAAGCTCGGATGGTCTGGACCGAGCGAAGCAAGCAGGCTCGCCCGGGTCCGGGCCCGACTCGACTCGTCGGCTGGCGGTTGGGCAAGCAGCTCAGGGACTCTGGGGGACGGCACATCGGCGAGCTCGGCGCGACGGGCGCCAAACCCCAGCGACTCCTCGACGAGGTCGCGGCTCACCCCGGTCATGAGATCTGCATGACGCGCCACCCAACGCTGAACGAGTCGCTTCAGACCCTGTCGTCCGCTGCCGTCGAGAACCGTATTGTGTTGGGTGACAATGACTTTCGGGCCGTTCGTCGTGGCCCGTCCCAGACCACGTCGCGCGCCGATAGTTGCCAACGAGGCCAGCAGCGCGGCCTGGTGACCGTGGGCGTGCACGATGTCGCTGGTCCCCACCAGACGTCGCAGCAGGATGAAGTCGCGCACCCCGTGGACCCACCCGGTGGCTCCGGGCCACCACAGCCTCACCGTCCCGAAGTCGAATCGTTGCTCGGTGAGCGGGTGTGTCACCACGATCACGTCCTCGCCGCGGTCCCGCAGGTTGGCGCTGAGCTCGGCAACATGAGTTCCGATGCCACCGGTGCTGCGACCAAGCAGCATGATCACCTTCACTTTGTCCTCTCCCTCCGAGCCGGCCTTCTCACCCTGGACAACACCATTCGGGCCGACCCGTTGTCGCCGAGCCAGATCGAGATGGCGGACAAGATCAGGACGCCAAACGCGACCAACACAGCGACAGTCCCACCCGCCGCGAGGCCTCGCGGGTCCAACAGGTCGGCGACGGCGCGTCCCACGGCGGCCGTGAACACGCCCGACCCGACAGCCACGGTTGCGGTTCGGGCGAGTCCCTGAAACGACTTTGGACCCCACGCCTTTCGGACCGCGAAGAACAGCCCGATGGCCGCGATCGTCATACCGAGGGAACTGGCAAGACCTAATGACTGCAACGTGCTTCGCGGCCCGGCGTGATCACGAAGCACCACCAGGGGGACAGCCGCCGCGATCAGCCAGCCGAGGGCGGCGACTCCCCCGGCGACTCCGGGACGACCCCGGACGTAGAGCGCACGCGTCAGAAGGGCGATCAGGCCGAACCCGACCAGGCCGGGGGCGAAGGCACTCAGTGCGTCTGGCAGTGCTGCCAGCGCTTCATGACCCGCAGGGCTGTGGCGACCGGCGTCGAGTGCGCTGAAGAACGCACCGATGGACGGAGCCACCGCAAAAAGAACCGCGGCACCCGCGCTGGTGGCGACGGTGATGGCTCTCGCCGCGCCGGCCAGAGTCTGCTGCGCGTGGTCGGCCGACGCCTGGCCCGAGTCGGCAGCCACCACAGACCGGTCAAGTCCCGTCGGCATCACCGCCCGGTCAAGTCCCGTCGCCATCGCCGGGAAGGCTGCCGTGGCAACGGGAACGGCGAGTACGGCATACGGCAAGAGGTAGACCGCCTGGACGTACGTGTAGACGTTCAGCGTGCCCGGGCCGCCGCGGTGCTGGGACACCCACAATGCGACCAGCACGGCGAGCTGTTGGGCAACCAGAGCCAGCAAACCTGCTCCTGCGAGCGCTCTCGCTCGTCTGGCCACCCCCTCGGGAAACGTCCAGCTCAGGCGCAGTCGGATACCGGCGCGGTGGACGGGGATCAGCAGCGGCAGGCTCAGGGCAACAACTCCGAGCGTGGTCCCGGCCGCCAGCACGGTGGACGCGTCACCCGGCAGTCGGGCCAGATCGTTTCCCCTGCCCTGCGCCAGTGCCGCATAGAGCAGGTAGGTCGCCATGACCACAACGCTGGACAACAGAGGGGCCAGGGCCGCGGCGAGAAAGCGTCGATGTGCCTGGAGCACCCCTGCAAGAACGATCCCGACGCCGTAAAGCGCGATCTGCGGTGCGAAGACCACGAGCATTGAGGCCATGAGCTCCGTTGAGCCGGAACATCTTTGCTTGTCGACCAGCAGCGAGGACAAGGGCGCCGCCGCCGCCGCCATCAGAAGGGACAGCGGTGCCAGCACGGTCAGGGACCAGGTGAGCATCGCCGATGCAGTCTGGTCAGCTCCGGCCTCGTCCCTGCGGGCCAGCTGACCCGCGATGACCGGAACAGCCACCGCGGCCAGAGCCCCGCCCGCCGCCACCTCGAAGATGACGTTCGGCAGCTGGTTCGCCGC
>JBDTMW010000314.1:0-2837 GCA_039934065.1 Actinomycetota bacterium
GGCGACCACCATCCGGACCCGGTTGTGCATCCAGCCCTCGGCGCGGAGCTGTCGCATCCCGGCATCGACGATCGGATAGCCGGTGAGGCCGTCCCGCCAGGCGGTGAAGCGGCTGCCGGGCTCGTCATACTCCATGGCGGCGAACTCGGGCCTGAGGTAGTCGCGGGCTGAGGCCGGACTCTGCCAGAGCACGTCTGCATAGAACTCCCGCCAGGCCAGCTCGGTGGCATACCGCGAGGCGCTGGCCCCGCCCGATCTGACATCCGGCCCAGCCAGATCAGCCAGGCCGCCGAGATCGGCCAGCATCGTGCGGGGATGGATCTCGCCCCACTTCAGGTGCACCGACATCCGCGAGGTGCCGTCCAGGTCGGCCCGGTCGCGGGTGGCCGCGTACTGGTCGAGACGCTGCTCGAGGAAGTCGTGCCAGCGCCGGCAAGCGGCCGGCTCCCCCGCGGCGGGCAGGCGCAGACCATCGGGCACGGGCACCTCGTCGAGCTGAACGCTGTCCAGGGGCCGGGCCCAGCTGACCGTGCGCGGTGCCACCGTGGGTGCCGGCCAGCCGTGATCACGCCAGGCCCGGGAGTAGGGCGTGAACACCTGGTAGGGCGCCCCGGTCCTGTTCAGGACCCGGCCCGGCGGCACGGCATACGGCGATCCGGTCTGCACCAGCTCGATGCCGTGGGCGGCCAGCGCCGACCCGACCTCCAGGTCGCGCCGGCGCCCTCCCGGGCCGAAGTCCTCGGTGATGTGCACGGTGGTCGCGCGGGCGGCCCGAGCCACGGCGACAACCTCCGTGACGGGATCGCCACGACGCAGCTGAAGGCCCCCGACGCGCCGACCCAGATCAGCCAGGCTCGCCGCGAGGTACGCGCGTCGGGCCACACCGGCCGGCTGGCTGAGCGCGGGGTCGAGCACGAAGAGCGGCACGACCTGCCCGCCGGCCGCGGGGTCGTCGCGACTGGCGGCTACCGCTGACTGCAACGCCGGGTTGTCGGCCAGCCGCAGGTCGCGCCTGAACCACATGACGCTCACCATCTCAGCCGCCGGCAAGCTGCTCGGCCGCGGTGACCGGGTCCCCGGCGAGCACCCGGGCACCGATGCTCCGGGCGAGGTCCGCACTCGCACCGGCCCCGGCCAGGACGAGAGGGGCGAGGTCGACGAGCCTGGCGAGCTCCGGTGCGACGGCGGCGAACCGCTCGGGTGTTGTCGCTGCCAGGACGACCAGGCCCGGCTTGCTCTGGGCGGCCACCTGGATCATGTCCGCCATCGGGGTGTTGGCGCCGAGATAGCCGACCCGCCAGCCCTTGCGGCTGAGCACGATCCCGAAGACCAGCAGGGCAAGCTCATGCTGCTCGTCGGGCGGGCAGGCAAGCAGCACCTGCGGTCCCTGGCCGTGTCCCCACCCGCGGGCCAGGTTCGCCAGGCGCCCCCGCACCACGTTGCTGGCAAAGTGCTCCTGGGCGATGCTCACCTCCCCGCTCTCCCACCGCTCTCCCAGCTCGCGGAGGTAAGGCAGCAGGACCTTCCGCAGCACGGTCTCCACCGTGAAGTCGGTGAGCAGCCGATCCAGCACCGACTGGGCCGCCGGCTCGTCCAGGTCGTCCAGCGACTGCTGCAGCGCTGTGGCGCAGTCAGCCAGCTCGGCTCCGGACACCTCCCGCGTGGCGTCCCCGCCCTCGGCGGAGCTGGCCCGCGGCTCGTCCGCAATGGCGGCCTGAGCCGCCTGTGCGGCCGCCAGACCATCGGCCAGGTGGGCCAACATCCGTGCCACCCGGTCCTGGTCGTCCTCGGAGTACAGCCGGTAGCCACCCGCTGAGCGTTCCGGCCTGAGCAACGCATACCGGCTCTCCCAGGCTCGCAGAACATGCTCGCTGACGCCGACTCGACGGCTGAGCTCGCCGATCCGCAACACGGCCGCAGCCCTTTCATGAGTCATGTCACACACTATACCAACACTAGACGAACCCTTGACAACCCTTGCCGCTCTCCGTACCGTCTTCCTTAGACAAACCTTCGACACCAATCCGCAGGGCGTCGCGCACCGAATAGGCGTGCAGGAGCCGCTCCAGCGGGTGAGACTGACAGCCAGACAGACCCGATACCGACCAGGGAGACACGATGAGAGGTACGAACGAGGCGTCCCCCCATTGGACGTCCACCCGGCCGACAGTCGCCGTCATCGGCTCCGGGGTCTCCGGTCTCACCGCCGCCTACCTGCTGGACCGCACCCACGACGTCACCCTGTTCGAGGCCGACGACCGGCTCGGCGGGCACGCCCACACCCACGACGTCACCGCCTCCGACGGCAGCCAGCATGCGGTGGACTCCGGCTTCATCGTGCACAACGACCGGACGTACCCGTGGCTTCGCAAGCTCTTCGCCGAGCTCGAGATCGAGGTGCGACCCACCGAGATGAGCATGAGCGTGCGGTGCGAGGGCTGCGGCCTGGAGTATGCCGGGGGTCGGGGACTGCGCGGCATGCTTGCCCAGCCGCGACGCTTGCTCGACCCGCAGTTCCTGCGCATGCTGTTGCAGGTGAAGCGGTTCCATCGACGGGCCAGCGCCTTCCTGGCCACCAGCGACGAGGGCGACCTCACCACCTATGGGCAGTTCCTGGAGCGCGAAGGTTTCAGCGAGCACTTCGTGGCCCACTATGCCGTGCCGGTCGTGTCCTGCGTGTGGTCCTCGGGACGGGAGGTCGCACTGCTCTACCCGGCGCGATACCTGTTCCGCTTCCTGGACCACCACGGAATGCTGCAGGTCACCGGCTCGCCGCAGTGGTACACCGTCGCCGGCGGCTCGCGCACGTATGTCGAGCGCCTGGCCTCCAGGCTGCC
>JBDTMW010000315.1:0-2835 GCA_039934065.1 Actinomycetota bacterium
ACCCGGTCGTCATGCCGAGGCAGAGCGCTGAGGTGCACTACGAGGGCGAGCTCGCTGTGGTCATCAGCCGGATGTGCAAGGACGTCCCGATCGAGCGTGTCAGGGACGTGGTGTTCGGCTACACCTGCGCCAACGACGTCACCGCCCGCGACCTGCAGCGCTCGGACGGTCAGTGGTCCCGGGCCAAGGGGTTCGACACGTTCTGCCCCCTCGGGCCCTGGATCGAGACCGACCTCGACACTGGTGACCTTTCGATCATCACCCGTCGCGATGGCGAGGTCGTCCAGAACGGCCGGACCTCCGACATGATCCACGACGTGGCCACGCTGGTCGCGCATGTGTCGCAGACTTTCACCCTGTTGCCCGGTGACGTGATCCTGACCGGCACGCCGGCCGGTGTCGGGCCGGTGGAGCCTGGGCAACGCGTCGAGGTAGAGATCGAGGGCATCGGCATCCTCTCGAACCCGTTCATCCGTCGCGACTGACGAGCCGTTCGGGGCAGCCCGCCTGCCCACGGAATCGGTTGATTAGAATCGACCCATCATGACTGCACCCACCGCATCTCGCCCTGTCCGCCTGCGCGTTGCGCCTTCGCCCACCGGCGATCCGCACGTTGGCACGGCATACGTCTCGCTGTTCGACCTGGCCTTCGTGCGGCAGCAAGGCGGGCAGTTCATCCTCCGGATCGAGGACACCGACCAGGCGCGGTTCCAAGAGGACAGCGAGCAGCAGATCTTCGACACCTTGCACTGGCTCGGACTCAACTGGGACGAAGGCCCGGACATCGGGGGACCGTATGCGCCGTACCGCCAGTCGGAGCGACTCGACCGCTACACGCCGTATGTCGACCGGTTGCTCGAGAGCGGGCACGCGTACCACTGCTGGTGCTCAACGGAGCGTCTGGGGCAGATGCGAGAGGCGCAGCAGAAGGCCAAGAAGCCGACCGGCTACGACCGGCTGTGCGTCGGAAAGACTCGCGACGAGCGCGCCGCACTTCCCGGCTTCTCGGAGATTCCCGTCGTGCGCATGCTCATCCCCGCCGACTTCGACGCCCGCTTCACAGATCTCATCCGCGGGGAGCTCAACGCGCCGCATCCCGATGACCAGGTCATCGTCAAGGCGGATGGTTACCCGACCTACCACTTGGCAGTCGTCGTTGACGACCACGAGATGGGGATCACCCACGTCGTGCGCGGTGAAGAGTGGATCAGCTCCACCCCCAAACACGTCCTTCTCCACCAGTGGCTTGGCCTGGACCTGCCGGCCTACGCTCACATGCCGTTGCTGCGAAACCCGGACAAGTCCAAGATCAGCAAGCGCAACAACCCTGCGGCCCGCCTGACCTGGTTCCGTGAGCAGGGCTATCTGCCTGAGGCCTTGGTGAACTTCCTTGCGCTGCTTGCCTATCCGCCGAAGGAGGACGGGCGCGAGGTTTTCACCTTCGACGAGTTCGTCGCAGACTTCGACTGGGGCAAGGTCAACCCCGTCGGCCCGATCTTCGACCTCGACAAGCTCGGCTGGCTCAATGGTCACTACATTCGGTCGCTGGACTGCGACGAGCTGGCAGCCCGGATCGTCGGCCACCTCAGCCTGACCGGTGTCCTGGCGCCGGAGCCCCCAGCAGCTCAGATCGAGCTGATCAGGGCTGCGACCCCGTTGGTCCAGGAGCGCATGCAGCAGCTTTCGGAGTCGGAGGGCATGCTCGCCTTCCTCCTCGTCGGCGACGATGAGCTCGTCGTCCAGGACGATGCACGGGCTCAGCTCAAGGACGACGCCGACGCAGTGCTGGTCGCAGCCGTCACGGCTCTTGAGGCGTTGCCCACGTGGACCGCAGCCGGCATCGAGGCGGCGCTGCGCGCGTCCCTGGTCGACGGCCTGGGCCTCAAGCCCAAGTTCGCCTTCACACCCTTGCGGGTCGGAGTGACCGGTCGCCGGATCTCGCCGCCATTGTTCGAGTCGATGGCGATCCTCGGTCGTGAGTCCTCACTGTCCCGGCTTCGGGCGCTGCGCTCTTCTCTCTGACGGGGACGGTCGGGGACTAACGTCCGTCGCATGACTCATCCAACCTGGCCGCTGTTCGACCTACGGCTGACCACTCCCGGCGTTGTCCTGCGGACGATGGCGGAAGTCGATCTGGCGGTTCTCTCCGCGATCCTGCCGGACGACCTCGAGCAGAACCCGGCGGCGACCACCTTCTCGGGCCTGGACACCGCCACCGGGCGCAAGGTTGTTGCCCACCAGGAGTACTGGCAGGGCTGGGGGCGCTGGAGCGTTCCTTCCTGGGTGCTGACGTTCGTCGTCGAGGTCGACGGCCGTATCCGCGGCATACAGACGCTTGAGGGCGAGGACTTCCCCATGCTGCGGACCGTGGACTCGGCTTCGTGGCTGGTCCCGGAAGTCAGGGGCATGGGGGTGGGGAAGGCGATGCGGGCAGCGGTGCTGGCATTGGCGTTCGGTCCCTTGGAGGCCCAGGGTGCCATCACCTCGGCCTGGGAGGACAACCACGCCTCGCTCAGCGTCTCGCGGTCCATCGGGTACCAGCCCAACGGGCAGTATCGCCACCGCCGCGACGACGGCGATGGGGTCGGCGTGATGGTCCATCTGCGGCTGACGCGGGAGAAATGGTTGGCGTCGGGAGCAGGGGACAGCGTGCAGATCAGCGGGTTCGAGGCCTGTAGGCCGTACTTCGGTGTATGAGCGGGACCGATTTGGGGGACCAGCGGCGAGGCCGGTAAGGTTCATCCTCGGGTCACCGTCCGGATGCCAGTGAGGCAAACGGAAAGTGATACCCCCATGGGGTATGGTGTAATTGGCAGCACGACTGATTCTGGTTCA
>JBDTMW010000316.1:0-2814 GCA_039934065.1 Actinomycetota bacterium
GGTCATCGCCGTGGCGGACGCTTTTGACTCACTGACCACGTCGAGGTCGCACCGTGACGCCCTCAGCGTTGAAGAGGCGATCGCGGAGCTCCACCGCCGCGCCGGGACGCACCTGGATCCCGCGATAGTGGTCACCCTGGAGCGAGTCCTGGCCCGGCACGTATGGGAGCCCACGCGGCTCGAGCCGAGCCTGATGGCAACGGCCGGCAGGGCTTTCGACCACGACGATCCCTCAGCGTCCGATCTGATGGCTGAGCTCGACATTCGGCGTCCGACGGCTGGGTTCTCCGGTCCTGAGCCTGTTAGTCGTATGCCGCGCCGCGAGGACCACTCGCTATCCAGGGGGACCGCACCGTGACCAGCCGTGTGAGGACCTCCAGGATGGGGTTGTTCGTGGGGGCCCTGGGGGTAGCCCTGACCCTGGCTGCCTTGGGTGCGGTCGGACTCAGAATACGTGAACTGGTGACGCTCGAGACCCTGCCGATCCTGGCGGTCTTCTTTCTGGCGATTGCTGTTGGCGAGATGTTCCGGGTGACGCTCCCCGGCCGCCGTCGTACCGCGCCCCTGGCAACTGCGGCGGCGCTGGCGTTCGCGATGACCGTGGACTTCGCGCCAGCGATACCCGCCGGCTTCGAGGCTTCCCTGGTGGTTGCGGTCACTGCCGTCGCGATGGCGGTCGGGTTGGTTCCCGGAGTCCTTCGCTCCAGCGCGGTCCACCTGCCCGACCTGCCCGACCTGGCCAACCGACTCATAGCTATTGCCGTTGCTGCGCTTCTCTTTCGCGCGGCCCCGGTCTGGGATGGCCGCACCGTCCTCGACCTGCAGGCCACGTGGGCGCCATCCGTTCTGGCTTTGTTCATGGTGCTCATCTCAGGGGTTGCGCTGACCGTCGAGATCCTCTTGATGGCCGCGGTGCGTGCGGCCCGCTCGCATGCCCCGCTCTGGCGAACGATCCAGGACGAGTTCCGGGCGGCCTTCGGCCTGAGTACCGCCCTCACCGCCACCGGAGCCCTGATCGCCCTGGCCGAACGGCCGCTGGGTCTCGTGGCGATCCCGCTGTTCCTGTTCCCGCTGGTTCTGACCCAGTTCGCGGTTCGCCGACAGAGTGCGATTCGCCGGACCTATCGGCAGACGATCCGGACCCTGTCGCGGCTGACCGAGCTCGGCGGCTACACCGAGGTCGGGCACGCTTCACGGGTTGCCGCGTTGTCCATGTCCATGGGCCACGAGCTGGGCATGTCCGAGCGGGACATGCTTGACCTGGAGTATGCCGCGCTGCTGCACGACATCGGTCAGGTTTCGCTGACCGAACCGATTCCAGGTGGCGCGACGGTCCTGGCGGCTCCGGCGGACCAGCGTCGGATCGCCCACGACGGTGCGGAGATCGTCCGGCAGACAGGCGTCCTCGACAAAGTGGCGGTCATCCTGGAGGCGCAGACGACGCCATACGTCCAGGTGCGCGAGTTCGGTGAGGTCCTGCCGCTGTCGAGCCGAATCATCAAGGTCTGCAACGCCTATGACGACCTGGCAGGTAGTAACCCCGGACCAGCGCGCCGTGATGCGGCGATCGAACGGATCCACCTGGGGCTGGGCTACGAGTACGACCCGCACGTGGTCGATGCGCTTATCCGGGCTCTGGCCCGCCGCGACCAGTAGTCCACACATGACGTGGCAAGGGCTGGCGCACTTGGCTCATCGCGTGTCGTGTGCCAAGTCGACGCAGGTTGCGCATCCGCGTTACACCACAACAACACGAGGTGATTGTCAGTTGTCTCTGGGACCCCTTCGGCGTTCCGACGACCTCCGCTGAACGCCTGACGCGACGACAGAAGCCCTTCATCACCCAACCGCAATGTGGCAGTGACCGACCTCCCAGTCTGGTAGCCCAGTCCGCAAGCCGTGGGGTGGTCTCGTCCATTTGTGGTACAGCCTGCCCGTGCACGTAAGGGGTCCGTCATCCGGCTGCAGAGTCAAGGCTTACAGCATGCAGCAAAAGCTCATACGCGTTGCGGTGATCGATGGCCACCGTATGTTCGCTGACGCATTGGCCAGCCGCCTGACGGGTGAACCTGATCTTGAGGTCGTCGGGACCGCCGCCACACTCGATGAGGCTCTGGACCTCTTCTCGCAAAATGAGATTGACGTGGTGGTCTTGGACTTTGGCCTCGCCGGGAGCGACGGACTGGCACTGGGACGCCAGCTGCATGCTCTATGGCCCGGGCTCGGGATCGTGGTGGTCACAACAGACACCGACGACCCCCGGGGCATCGAGGCGGTGCAGTATGGGGTGCGCGGATGGGTCGCCATGCAGAGCGGGGTCGAGTCGCTGCTCACGGCGATCCGGGGGGTGGCCCGCGGCGAGATGCACCTTCCGGCGATTCTATTGACCCGGGTCCTGGTCTCTATGTTGGAGCGGGACGAAAGATCCACCACCGAGCGCGCCCTCATCGCACTGCTGACGGGGCGAGAGCTCGAGGTACTTCGCTGTCTCATGGACGGCCAGTCACATGCTGAGATTGCAGCGCGGCTACACATCGCCACGAGCACGGTCCGCACCCACATAAACAACATCCTTCACAAGCTCAGCTGCCACTCCGCCCTGTCGGCGGTGGCGTTGGCTCGCAGGGCTGGACTTGTCCCCTTCCGAGAAGCGGAGTCAGCTTAACGAATGATGCAACGGGGCTGAGCTTTGGATGGGGTCCACGCGTCAGTGGATGCTAGGCGATAGCGTTGAGCTGTTACACAAACAGACAGGACCCCGCAAACCGTTCCACGGTCCGGGGTCCTGTCATGTTCGACACTGGTCAGCTCATC
>JBDTMW010000317.1:0-2809 GCA_039934065.1 Actinomycetota bacterium
GAAGTTCACCGTCCCCTTCGTCTGCGGCGCGACCAACCTGGGTGAGGCCCTCCGCCGGATCAGCGAGGGCGCCGCGATGATCCGGTCCAAGGGTGAGGCCGGCACCGGCGACGTCTCCAACGCCACCATGCACATGCGTTCGATCAGCGGCGAGATCCGCCGGTTGTCCTCGATGAGCGAGGACGAGCTCTACGTCGCGGCCAAGGAGCTTCAGGCCCCGTACGCCCTGGTCAGGGAGATCGCCGAGACCGGCAAGCTGCCCGTGGTCATGTTCGTCGCCGGTGGTATTGCGACCCCCTCCGACGCCGCCATGATGATGCAGCTCGGCGCCGAGGGCGTGTTCGTCGGCTCCGGAATCTTCAAGTCCGACAACCCCGAGCAGCGCGCCGAGGCCATCGTCAAGGCAACCACGTTCTTCGACGACCCTGCCGTGATCGCCAGGGTGTCCCGCGGGCTCGGCGAGGCCATGGTGGGCATCAGCGTTGCCTCGCTGGGCGACGGCGAGCGTCTGTCCAAGCGCGGCTGGTAGTCACCACGTCAGCGTGAGTCCTTCCCCCATCCGCATCGGCGTTCTGGCAGTCCAGGGCGATGTGCGCGAACACATGCATGCGCTCTCGGCTCTGGGTGAGCAGGTCTTCGGCGTCCGGCGTCCGCGTGAGCTGGACGACGTCGACGCGCTGGTGATTCCCGGTGGCGAGTCGACCACCATGGACAAGCTTGTTCGCGCGTTCGACCTGCAGGGGCCACTCCGCAAGCGGATCGCAGACGGTATGCCGGTCTATGGGTCGTGTGCCGGGATGATCATGCTGGCCGACCGGATCGCCGACGCCCGGCCTGACCAGGAGACGCTGGGCGGGCTGGACATCACGGTCCGGCGTAACGCCTTCGGGCGTCAGGTGGACTCTTTCGAAGAGGACCTGCACATCCCGCGCATCGCCGAGCGGACCCATCTGCCGGACGGGTATCCGTCGACCTTCAAAGCCGTCTTCATCAGGGCGCCCTGGGTTGAGCAGATGGGCGACGGGGTCGAGGTGCTGGCGACGGTGGAGACCGGGCCGGCGGCAGGCCGGGTGGTCGCCATCCAGCAGGGCAACCTTCTGGCCACGTCGTTCCACCCCGAGGTCACGGGCGACCACCGCATCCACGAGTACTTCAGTTCAATGGTCCGTGCAGCCCAGCGCTGATCGGCTGAGCGCCGCTCAGTAGGATCGGCAGGATTCTCAGTAGCGCCACAGGGTTTTTGATCATGGTCCGGCAGTTGAGGGAGAAGCGATGAGCGGTCACTCCAAGTGGGCGACGACCAAGCACAAGAAGGCAATCGTTGACGCCAAGCGCGGCAAGCTCTTCGGCAAGATGATCAAGAACATCGAGGTGGCCGCACGCTCTGGCGGCGGTGACCTGGCCGGCAACCCGACACTCTTCGACGCCATCCAGAAGGCAAAGAAGAACAGCGTCCCGAACGACAACATCACCAACGCCGTCAAGCGGGGCAGCGGCGCCATGGCCGGGGGTTCCGACTGGCAGACCATCACCTACGAGGGCTACGCCCCCAACGGTGTCGCGGTCCTGATCGAGTGTCTGACCGACAACCGCAACCGGGCCGCTGCCGAGGTGCGGACGGCACTCACCCGCAACGGCGGCCAGTTCGGCGACCCGGGCAGCGTCTCCTACGTGTTCACGCGCAAAGGAGTGGTGATCGTCCCCAAGGGCACCCTGAGCGAGGACGACCTGCTCGAGGTCGTTCTGGACGCGGGCGCAGAGGAGATCAACGACCTGGGTGAGGCGTTCGAGATCGTCAGCGAGTCCACCGACTTCGTCGCCGTCCGCACCGCTCTCCAGGCCGCAGGCATCGACTATGACTCGGCTGAGGCCTCGTTCATCCCCACCGTCGAGGTCGAGCTCGACCTCGACGGTGCGAAGAAGATGTTCCGGGTCATCGAGGCGCTGGAGGACAGCGATGACGTGCAGAACGTCTGGACCAACGGCGACGTGAGCGACGAGATCCTCGCCCTGCTGGACGAAGAAGAGGACTGAGCACACCCGGCATACGGAATGCACGCTGCGGCGCGTCGCCCTCGGTAACGGGGGAGCGCGTTGTAGTTTTATCCGAACAGGTGTTCGGGCCAGGTCAGGAGCTGTCAGCGTGCGTGTCATGGGTGTGGACCCCGGCCTGACCCGGTGCGGGCTCGGCGTCGTCGAGGGCGGCCTGGGCAAACCACTGCGGATGATCGCTGTCGGCGTGGTCCGCACTCCGACCTCGGACGACCCGGCTGAGCGCCTGTTGACGCTGCAGACCGAGATCGACGAGTGGATGGCACGCTACGAGCCTGACGCCGTCGCCGTGGAGCGGGTGTTCGCCAAGGCCAACATCAAGGGGATCATGGGCACCGCCCAGGCCTCGGCTGTCCCGATGCTCGCCGCTGCCCGCCTGGGGCTGCCGCTGGCGCTCTACACCCCCACCGAGGTGAAGGCCGCAGTGACCGGCAACGGACGGGCCGACAAGGCACAGGTGACCATGATGGTCACCCGCATCCTGCGACTGGACACCCCTCCCAAGCCCGCAGATGCCGCGGACGCCCTGGCGCTGGCCATCTGTCACGTTTGGCGTGGCGGCGCCCAGGAGCGTCTGCAGGATGCCGTCGCTGCCCAAAGAGTCGCAGGACAAGAACGTGCGGCACGGTCACAAGAAGCACGGTCACATGCGGCACGGTCACACGCGGCACAGACGCTGAAGACGGGCAGCCGATGATCGCCTCGGTGCGCGGCGTGGTGCTGTCCGCCGGTCTGGATGCCGCGGTGATCGAGGTCG
>JBDTMW010000318.1:0-2780 GCA_039934065.1 Actinomycetota bacterium
TCACAGGTCCGCGGCGTGCGCGCCGAATCTTCCGTAGTGCGCCACCTGGTCCAGACCGCGGAGGCCGCGCTTGAGGCTGCCGCTCTTTGGATGCGGCACCGGGTAGCCCATTGACACCACTCCCACGAGGTTGCGGTCATGAGGGATTGCGAACGCCGCGAAGATGTCTTGGTGGGTTTCGGGGGGTGCCCCGAAGAAACAGCCGCCCAACCCCTCGTCGACCGCTGTGAGGAGCATCATCAGGGCTGCCATGCCCGTGTCAATGTCCCAGTAGGGCACCGGCCAGCGCGCCTCGTCCATGTCTGTCCACCCCTTGTCCGGCTCGGCATATCGACGTAGGTAGGTGAGCTCGTCGGAGAGGCAGATGATCAGGGCCGGCGCGGTTTGCATGCCCGCAAGCCATCCGTCCGGCTCGTCGTCGGTATCGGTGGCAGCGGCCCAATAGTCCCGTCGTTCTTCGGGTTCGGTGAGCACGACGAAGTCCCACCCCTGGCTGAAGCCCGCGCTGGGAGCCCTGATGGCGTTGCGTAGAACGGTGTTGATGACCTCGGCGGGCACAAGACGCGACGGGTCGTACTGACGAACCATGCGGCGCTTACGGACGACCTCGTTGAACTCCATGGCGTCACTGTGCCACGCCGTCTGGAGCAGCCCGACGCGTCGGCCCGAAGGTGGTTCGGGGCCGGATGGAACCGCAAGGCCGTGTTCACCGTCACAAGGACATGACAGTTACCATCACACCTCGTCGTGCGGCGATGATCCTGCTCGCCGTGATCGCGCTCACCGTCGCGTACGCCGTCGGGACTACTCGTTCCGGAGGCACCTCGGCCTCGGGCAGTACCCTTGGCGCCTCAAGGAACCAGGCATCGTCGACCCAGAACTCCGCATACCAGACCTCTGCAACCCCGATCGCCGGCGGTCCTGGTATCACGGTCGGGGGAAGGGCCACCGTCGCCGGGACCCCGGATACGCTCCGGCTGGATCTCTCCGTCGTCGCGACTGCGCTCACGGTGTCCGACGCCCTTGCGTCGGCGAATCGTTCCGCCGCCGCGGTCCAGAAGTCCCTGCTCGACAACAAGGTCCAGAAGAAGGACCTGCAGACGTCAGGGCTCAACATCCAGCCTGAGTACGACTACTCGAAACAAGGGGCGCCCCGGCTCAAGGACTACCAGGTGTCGGAGAGCATCACGGCCAAGCTTCGCGACCTGGGCCGTGCCGGTGACATCATCGGCAAGGCCGTCAGCGCTGGCGGAAACGCCATCAGGGTCAACGGGATCAGCCTTGACCTCGAGGACACCGGCGCACTGGTGTCCAGCGCGCGGGACAAGGCCTTCGCCAACGCCAGGGCCAAGGCCGAGCAGTACGCGCGGGCCGCCGGGCGGAGCCTGGGTGAGGTGATCAGCATCGCCGAGGACGTCACCGCTCCGTCGCCGATCACCATGGCCTACCCAACGGCTGCCACTGCGTCGCGCGACCTGGCCAGCGTCCCGATCCAGCCCGGAAGCCAGGACGTCAGCGTCAGCGTGACCGTGGTCTTCGCAATGGGCTGAGCCGGGCGGGAAAGACCGCCCGAGAAGGGCGTGGCGCGAGAGCGTGACGACCAGGCAGTGAGGCTGTTGGGGTCAGCTCTTGAGCCCCGGGAAGTCGGACTCCCAGAACTCCGTCTTGCTGGCCCGGTCAGGAGCGTCCGAGCCGGCGCCGGATCCGTGGGTGTCCTCCTCGCGACCGCGCAGCTCGACGCGACGGATCTTGCCGGAGATGGTCTTGGGCAGCTCTGCGAACTCGATCCGACGGATCCGTTTGTATGCCGCCAGGTGCTCGCGGGCATAGGCCAGGATGGACTCAGCGGTCTCAGCCGTCGGTGAGTAGCCCGGAGCCAGAACGACATACGCCTTCGGAACGGCCAGACGGGTTGCATCTGGCGAGGGCACGACGGCTGCCTCGGCAACGGCCGGATGCTCGATCAGGACCGACTCGAGCTCGAAGGGGCTGATCCGGTAGTCGGAGGCCTTGAACACGTCATCGGCACGTCCGACATAGGTGATGTAGCCGCGGGTATCGCGGGAGGCAACGTCGCCGGTGTGGTAAGCGTTGTCGCGCATCGACTCCTCCGTCTTCTCGGCATCGCCGTGGTATCCGACCATCAGGCCCACCGGACGCCCGGCGACGCCTGCGAGGCGCAGGCAGAGCTCCCCCTCGGCCCCGTCACCGACCTGCTCCTGACCGGTGGCCGGGTCGAGCAGGACCACGTCGTAGCCGGGCAGGGGCCGTCCCATCGAGCCGGGCACGACCTCCTGGCCCGGGGTGTTGCCCACCTGCGCTGTTGTCTCGGTCTGGCCGAACCCGTCGCGGATAGTGATCCCGAGACCGTTCTGAACCTGCTCGATAACTTCGGGGTTGAGCGGCTCTCCGGCGCCGACCATCTCGCGAATCGACAGCTGGTCGCGCCAAGGCGCCAGGTCCTGCTGGATCAACATCCGATAGACGGTCGGCGGGGCACAGAAGGTGGTCACCGACTCCTGGGCCATGGTCCTGAGCAACGCCGCAGCGTCGAAGCGTGGCTGGTTCACGACCAAGATGGTGGCTTCGGCGTTCCACGGGGCGAAGAAGGACGACCAGGCGTGCTTGGCCCATCCCGGCGAGGAGATGTTGAGGTGGACGTCACCGGGCTGCATTCCGATCCAGTACATGGTGGACAGATGCCCGACCGGATAGGACAGGTGCGTGTGCTCGACCAGCTTGGGCTGGGCGGTCGTGCCAGAGGTGAAGTACAGCAGCAA
>JBDTMW010000319.1:0-2771 GCA_039934065.1 Actinomycetota bacterium
ATCGGGTTCTTGGTCATCGCGCTGGTGGTCTTCGTTGAACAGTCGCAACGTCGCGTCCCGGTGCAGTACGCCAAACGGATGATCGGCCGCAAGATGTACGGCGGTACCAGTACCTACATCCCGCTCAAGGTCAACATGGCCGGCGTGATTCCGGTCATCTTCGCGTCCTCGATGCTGGCCCTGCCGGGAGTCCTCGCGCAGTTCAACCGTGGCTCGGCCCGGCCGCCCGGCTGGGTGACGTTCATCGAGCAGAACCTCACGCGCGGTAGCGAACCGGTCTACATGGCAACCTACGTGGCCCTGATTCTGTTCTTCACGTTCTTCTATGTCTCCATCACCTTCAACCCCGTCGAAGTCGCCGACAACATGAAGAAGTACGGGGGCTTCATCCCGGGTATTCGGGCAGGGCGACCCACGGCTGAGTACCTCGACTACGTCTTGACCCGAATCACCGTGCCGGGCTCCATCTATCTGGCGCTGATCTCGCTCATCCCGCTGATCGCCCTGATCCTGGTGGGGGCCGACCAGAACTTCCCGTTCGGTGGCACCTCGATCCTGATCATCGTCAGCGTCGGCCTGGACACGGTGAAACAGATCGAGTCCCAGCTGCAGCAGCGTCACTACGAAGGGTTCCTCCGCTGATGCGTCTCATCATCTTTGGTGCCCCCGGCGCCGGCAAAGGCACGCAGGCAGAACGTCTCGCCTCAAAGTTCGGCATTCCGGCCATCTCGACCGGCGACATCTTCCGCTACAACATCAAGAACGAGACTGCCCTCGGCCTTCAGGTCAAGGAGATCCTCGCTTCGGGGGCGTACGTTCCGGACGAGGTCACCAATGCCATCGTGCGTGACCGGCTGAACCAGCCAGATGCCGCAACGGGGTTCCTGCTCGACGGCTACCCCCGAACTCAGGCGCAGGTGACCGAGCTGGACGACATGCTGACCGCTCAGGGCGCCACGCTGGACGCCGTTCTGGAGCTCACTGTTGACACCGAAGAGGTGGTCCAGCGTCTGCTCAAGCGTGCTGAGACCGGTGGGCGGGCCGATGACACTGAGGACGTCATCCGGCACCGTCAGGTTGTCTACGAACAGGAGACGGCACCTCTCGCCGCGCTCTACCGCGAGCGTGGCCTCCTGCACCAGGTCGACGGCATGGGCGAGATGGACGAGGTCACCGGGCGCCTTGAAGCCGCACTGCTGACCCTCAAGAGCTGAGCGAGCCCGCCTGTGTTCGGTCGTAAGGGCCTCGACGTCAAGACCGCCGACCAGATCCGCAGCATGCGTGTGGCAGGCACGGTGGTGGGGGAGACGCTGGAGCTCATCCGCGGACAGGCAGCCGCAGGTATGACGACCGCTGACCTCGACAAGGCGGCTGAGGCCTTCATCCGCAGCAGCGGCGCAACGCCCTCCTTTCTTGGTTACCACGGCTTCACCGGCAGTTTGTGCGTGAGCGTGAACGAAGAGGTGGTCCACGGCATACCGGGATCTCGAACCCTGCGCGACGGCGACCTCGTGTCGATCGACTGCGGTGCCATCGTGGACGGCTGGCATGGCGACGCGGCGATCTCGCTGCTCGTCGGCGGTCGCGAGGCCGGCTCACCCCGGGACTGTGCGCTCATGGACGCTACCGAGGCCTCGCTGTGGGCCGGTATCGCTGCTCTGGCCGTGGGGTCCCCGCTGTATGACATCGGCGCGGCAGTGGAGGACTGCATCGTCGACGCCGGACGGGCGGACGGCGTGGCCTACGGCATTGTCGAGGACTATGTGGGCCACGGCATCGGCACCGAGATGCACCAGGACCCCCAGGTGCCGAACTACCGCGTCAGGGACCGAGGCCCGATCGTGCGGTCGGGCGTCACCGTGGCCATCGAGCCGATGATCACCCTTGGCTCTGCCGAGACCGACGTGCTCGATGACGACTGGACCGTCGTGACCCAGGACGGCTCCCGGGCTGCGCACTGGGAACACTCCGTTGCCGTCACAGATGCGGGGATCTGGGTGCTGACCGCGCTGGACGGCGGTCGTGAGCGGCTGGAAGCCCTCGGAGCGGCATACGCGCCACTGGCCTGATCTTCCTGCTTGCCCCAGAGGCGCAGATGCAACCGCGCGGACGGGCAGGTGGATTTCGTTGCGGCTGGGGGTATGGCGTAGTCTGATGCGTCGGCTCATGAGAATCTTGTCCTGTACCCTCCCCGCGGCTGGTTGTGGTGGTACAGGTCGTCGTCACACATGCGCCGTGCCATAGGAAGTATCCAAAGGCAGTACCTGAGGAAACACTCGTCACCTCCAACCAGGGGGTGACCGTTCATGGAATGCGGAGGACATGGCGAAGAAGGACGGTGTCATCGAGATCGAGGGCGTGATTGTGGAGGCTCTGCCGAACGCAATGTTCCGCGTGGAGCTCACCAACGGTCACAAGGTTCTCGCTCACATTTCGGGCAAGATGCGTCAGCACTACATCCGGATCCTCCCTGAGGACCGCGTAGTGGTGGAGCTCAGTCCGTATGACCTGACCCGTGGTCGCATCGTCTTCCGTTACCGCTGAACGTCTCAATGCGGTCTCCGGACCGTCTTCCTAGCTCCACAGGTGCCCACAGGGTGCTTCTCGAAGGCATGACCCACTCCCGATCCAACCGGTTCCTACGCGTCCGGCTCGCAGCTTGCGGGTCAGCCGTGAGGAGCCCGATCAAGACAGCAGGCAGATGAAGGTTCAGCCCAGCGTCAAGAAGATCTGCGACAAGTGCAAGGTGATCCGCCGTCACGGTCGGGTCA
>JBDTMW010000320.1:0-2753 GCA_039934065.1 Actinomycetota bacterium
ACCAGGCCTGAATAGCTCGCCTGGCGCTCGTCCGTCACCCGAAACCGGTCGAAGTCATCGACGACGGCACCGACCTTGAGACGCTTGAGCGCGGCGCACACCAGCGGGTCGGTCGTGAAGGACTTGAACCGCAGCGCGACCAGGCGGACATCCGGTTTCGGGTTCGAGGTGGTGTGCGGGATGACAACGCCGTGTCCTGACCAGACTGAGGAGAACTGGGCCCCGGTGAAGGGACTGCCCAGAACCGTCTCGCCGGCCGGGATTTGGGTCGCGAGCCTCTGGTAGAGGACCTGCTCGTCCGAGGTGACCATGAGATGTTGAAAATGCGTGTTCTTGTATCGATCCTGAAGGACTGTTGCCCCCTGGGCGATCCCCTGGCTGGGATAGAGGACCGCAGCAACGAGCAGCAGGCCGGCAGCGGCGATACCCAGTGAACGGCGCGAGGAGATCGGCCGGCCGAGAACGTCCAGCCAGGCTCGTCCAACGAAGCGTCCCAACACATCCGCGCCGCTGGTGATGCCGAGCGCGGCCAGCGGGACCGCCGTCATCGGGATCAACGCCGCGACGCGCTGGGCATCGTTGAACCAGAACCCGGTCAGCTCGCGGGCCAGCCAGGTCGGCGAGCCGGCCGCAAGCATGTACAAGAAGATCAGGAAGACGTGGCTGACCAGCAGCCAACGCAGCCGAGGAACGTTGAGCAGCCGGTAGAAACCCCACAGCGTCGCGGCGCCCAAGACCCAGTTGGCCTTCGTGATCACCGTCGAGAGGGTCAGCGCCTGACCCATCGCCTGGTTCATCGTCATGAGCTCGGGCCAGTTGAAGTCGCGAACGGCGTTCAGGCCTGGGACCAGGTTCATCGCCGCCCACAGTCCGAGGGCAGCCGCCCAACCCAGGAAGAGCCATACCAAGGATCGACGAAGCTGGCGCGGCCCTAGCGCACGGCTTCGGACAACCAGCCGCGCCGAGAGCATCACCGCGCCGATGACGGCCCAGATTCCCAGCGCGAACAGCGCCCCGGGGTGGGCGAAGAACATCCCCACACAACCCAGGAACCCCACCGACAGGACGGTCCACCAGCTGAGTCCGGGCCCCACCGCCAGACCACGCTGAACCTCGATAGCCTCCCTCTCATCCAGGGTCGCCCCGTCCGCAGCGACGCCGGCGGAGCTGATGTCGTCCGTCGCGTTGGGAGATCGCGACATCAGGTGCAGCACCATGAACATCAACGCGATAGCAGCCGGCAGCGCCGCCAACGACAGCACGTTGGGCCACAGGACGCCAAAGCTCAACATGATGTAGGGGAACAAGGTGATCACCCCACAGCACAGGCCCAGAGCCATCGTGGTCGACAGGCGCGCATGCGGCAGCACTCGCGAACACAGCCAGACCATCGACAAGGGCCAGGCGACCCCGCCGATGGCCCAGCCGACCACATTGGCACCGATCACGACGTTGACGCCCGTCACGGAGCTGACCAGAGCGGTCACGTCGTGCCACAGCGGTGGATACCAGGCCGTGGCTGCGGCGCCGGAGGCCGCACCGACGTGACCACCGTCCGGGAAGCCTGAGTGAAGGACCGCCAGCACCGCGTTGTAGTGGAAGCCGGCGTCGATGGTCTGTGATGGAAGGTCGGGATCGCGCACCCCGAGGACGAAGTTTGCCGCCACCAGGGCGGCCGCCAGCCCCACGGACGCGAGCCACCAGAGGGTCCGGCGACGCGGCATCGACCAGCGCGGCAGCCACCGACGCGGCGCCCACCATCGCAGGTGAGGGTCATGTCGGCTGGGGTCTACCCCTGCGGTACGCCACGCGATGGCGACGCGCCCGGTCACCGCAGCCAGGGTCAGCAGGGCGAGCGAGACTGCCACGGCGGCGAGGCTCCAGCGGCCGACCAGGACCGGCACCGTCAGCGTGCCGACGGCGAGCACACCGAGCGAGGACAGGGGCGCCAGGCCCCAGGCATCGAAGCCACGGGCGCCCAGAGCAAGGTTGACGACAAGCCCGGGGATCACCAGCAGCACGGCAGCTACCAGGGCAGGGACCAGCGCGACCCCCCAGGCGCCAATCACGAGATCGGGCTCACTGCTCGACTCCACCGCACCCGAGCTGGGCACCATGGGCGAAGTGTGGCGTCAGCAGGTTGTCCACCATGCTCAGTGCGGCGCCGATCGCCATGTGCATGTCGAGGTACTGGTAGGTGCCCAGGCGGCCACCGAACAGCACCCCGCTCTCGACTCGGCCAAGGTCGCGATACCTCACCAGCTGCTCCCGGTCCTGGGGGGTGTTGACCGGGTAGTACGGCTCGTCCTCGCCATCGGCGAAGCGCGAGAACTCGCGCATGACCACGGTCTTGTCACGCGGGTAGTCGCGTTCAGGATGGAAGTGACGGAACTCGTGAATACGGGTGTAGGGCACGTCCGGGTCGGCGTAGTTCATCACCGAGGTGCCCTGGAAGTCGCCCGTGGGGAGAACCTCGCGCTCGAAGTCCAGGGTGCGCCAGCCGAGCCGCCCGTGCTCGAAGTCGAAGTAGCGGTCGACCGGCCCGGTGTAGACGACCGGGACGTTGCCCACGACGTTGGCCTTGTTGACCTCCTGCGTCGTGTCGAAGAAGTCAGTCTCGAGTCGCACCTCGATACGGTCATGGCTTGCCATCTTCTCCAGCCAGGCGGTGTAGCCATCGACCGGCAGGCCCTCATGGGTGTCGTTGAAGTAGCGGTTGTCGTAGGTGTAGCGGACCGGCAGCCGGGAGATGA
>JBDTMW010000321.1:0-2737 GCA_039934065.1 Actinomycetota bacterium
CTGGTCGAGGCGCTCGAGGCTCCGGCCGCGTACGGCGGCCAGAACCTTGTCAGCGGGTTCATCAACGTGGTGGGTCTTCTCGGGCTGATCGCCAGCTTCTTCTCGATCATCTACGCCTACTCGCGACAGACGTTCGCGCTCTCGCGGGCCGGCTACCTGCCCAAGATCCTGTCCGTTACCGGATCTCGTAAGACCCCGACTCTTGCCCTCATCGTCCCGGGCGTTATCGGCTTCGTGATGGCGGTTCTCAACCAGGGGGACCTGCTCATCTTGGTGGCCGTCTTTGGGGCGACGATGTCGTACATCATGATGTGCGCCTCGCACATTGTCCTGCGCTTCAAGGAGCCCGACCTGGTACGCCCCTACCGGACCCCGGGGGGAATCGTCACCACCGGGATCGCGCTCGTCCTCGCCGTGGTGGCCCTGATCGCCGGCTTCCTGGTCGAGCCCCGCGTGCTCGTCATCTCGGCTGTGGTGTTCGCTGTCGCTATTGCCTACTTCGGGCTCTACAGCCGGCACCACATCGTGGGGACCGCTCCCGAGGAGGAGTTCGCGCTCATCGAGTCCGCCGAGTCCGAGCTGCACTGAGCGGCACTCGTCAGGGTGCTCACTGAAGCCACCGCTCGGCCCTCGGCCGGGAACCACTCAGACAGGGGACAGGAATGCGCATTGCACGAGTCGTCGGCACGGCGGTCTCGACAGTCAAGGAGCCCAGCCTCGTTGGACACAAGCTGCTCCTGGTACGCGAGTCGGACGAACGTAACGAGCTCACCGGTGCGGTGTTCGTCGCGGTGGACGTCGTGGGAGCAGGGACTGGCGAGCTGGTGATGGTCTCCGAGGGCAGTGCGGCCAGACACAGCGGCACGACGTCGGGACAGCCGGTCGATGCCGTGATCATGGGCATCCTGGACTCCCTCGAGGTCGACGGCACCGTGACCTTCCGGAAGAGCTGACGGCGCGCCAATGCCCATCGCGCAACGGGAGGTCCTCAGCGTCGGTATCGACGTCGGGACGACGACCACGCAGGTGGTCTTCTCCCGTCTGGTCCTTCATGACGTGGCCAGGCCGGGACAGGTGCCCCGGATCCAGGTGGACGAGAAGTCCGTGGTGCACCGTGGGGACATTCACGCCACTCCGTTGTCAGCGGCTGACGAGGTGGACGCCGAGGCGCTGGCCGACCTGGTGAGGCGTGAGTACGAGGCGGCAGGGGTCTCCCCAGGCTCGATCGAGACCGGTGCGGTGATCATCACCGGCGAGACTGCGCGAACGAAGAACGCCGACGCGATACTTCGCGCACTGTCGGCCGGCGCGGGTGACTTCGTGGTCACCATCGCCGGACCCAACGCCGAGGCGCAGATCGCGGGCCGAGGGTCCGGCGCCGCACGCTGGTCGAGCGACCACTACGAACAGGTCACCAGCATCGACGTCGGCGGCGGCACGTCGAACGCGGCCGTCTTCAAGGTGGGTCGCCACATGTGCTCCTCCGGGATCGCGGTGGGCGGCCGGCAGGTCGAGGTCGACGCCTCCGGGCGGGTTCTGCGCGTCGCACCCCCCGGGCGATCGATCATCGAGGACCTGGGCCTGCACCTGAAGGAGGGCAGCCAGGTGACCGTGGAACAGCTTCGGGTGTTCTGTGACGTCATGGCCGACCTTATCGTCGACCTGGCGATGGGCCAGGAGGTGAAGGTCGGCCGCGGTGTTCAGCTGACCCCCCCGCTGCGCGACTCCGGCGCGTCCTCGTCGCTGTTCCTGACCGGCGGCATCGGTGCCTGCTACTACGACCGGCTGCCGGTGACGACGATGGCAGAGGTCACCAGGTACGGGGACGTCGGACCGTTGCTCGCCGACTGCCTGCACCACAACGCGCGCCTCCAGAGGCTGACCGTGCGGCAGCCGCCGGAGACCTTGCGTGCCACCGTGCTGGGGGCCGCCGGACAGACCGTGACCCTGAGCGGCTCGACCATCTGGGTCGACCAGGCGTTGCTGCCGCTGCGCAACCTGCCGGTGCTGAGGCCGGCGATGCCAGGCCGGGGCGGAGGCCCGTCATTCGCCGAGGCCGTGCGTGAGGCCCTGGCTCGCTGGGATCTCGATGAGGACGCGCAGGCCGCCATCGTCGTCGACCTGCCTGCCGAGCTCGGCTATGCGGGGCTGCAGTCGGTCGCCGCGGAGATCGTCGCCTACCACGATGGCGGACATCGCGACCGCCCGCTCGTGCTCGTCCTGCAGCAGGACTACGCCCAGGTCCTGGGACAGACGCTTCAGGCCATCCGGCAAGGCCTCCCGCTGATCGCCATCGACCAGGTGGGGCTGGGTGAGGGCGACTTCATCGACATCGGCCTGCCGGTCCTCGACGGGCGAGCGGTGCCGCTGTCAATCAAGACGTTGGTGTTCTATGACTGAGCTCTGCCAGGTGACTGAGCTTGCCGGTCGCCGAGGGGATAGGTGCCCATGCTGCTAGCCGCAACCCTTTTCGGCCATCGCTATGAGTTCCGTGACATCAAGGACCTGTTGGCGAAGGCGAACGAGGAAAAGTCCGGGGACCAGCTCGCGGGGCTCGCGGCCGAGAGTGCCGCCGAGCGGATGGCGGCCCGCTACGTCCTCTCGGAGGTCACCCTGGAGACCCTGCGGCAGAACCCGGCCGTGCCATACGAGCAGGACGAGGTCACCCGGGTCATCGACGACGCGGTCAACGAGACCGTGTATGCCGAGATCAAGGGCATGCAGGTCGGCGAGCTGC
>JBDTMW010000322.1:0-2731 GCA_039934065.1 Actinomycetota bacterium
AGATGCCCGAGCCCAAGTGGGTCATCGCGATGGGCGTCTGCGCCAGCTCCGGCGGGATGTTCAACAACTACGCCATCGTTCAGGGGGTCGACCACATCATCCCGGTCGACGTCTACCTGCCTGGCTGCCCGCCGAGACCCGAGATGCTGCTCAACGCGATCATCACCTTGCACGAGCAGATCCAGAACACCCCGCTCGGCGTCAACCGTGTGGCAGCTGCCCATGCGGCCGAGGCGGCGGCGCTGGCCGCGACGCCCACGCACCAGATGAAGGGGCTGCTCGCATGAGTGACACAGGAGAGAGGGACAACCTCCCGGCCACCCCCGGCACTGCTCCTCAGCCGGTGGTCATCGACTCGCGGCAGGGCATGTTCGGCGTCTCCGGCAGTGGAGACACCAGCGGCTACGGAGGCCTCGTGGCTCCGGTGCTCTTCCCGGCTGCCTCCGTGCGCCCCTACGGCGCGTACTACGACGACGTGGCCGACCAGCTGGAGCGCGCGCTCGCCGGCGACGGCCCGGCATACTCTCAGGCCGTCGAGCGGGTTGTCGTCGATCGCGGTGAGATGACCATCTTCGTTGCCCGCGAGCATCTCGTGGGCGTCGCACGCGCGTTGCGTGACGACCCCGCGCTGCGCTTCGAGATGTGCACCGGCGTCTCGGGCGTCCACTACCCGCACGAGGTTGGTCGCGAGCTTCACGCCGTCTACTACCTGCTCTCGATCACCAATGGTGGCAGGCGGATTCGCCTTGAGGTGACCTGCCCGGACGACGACCGACACATTCCCTCGATCGTCGAGGTCTACCCGGCCAACGACTGGCACGAGCGCGAGACCTGGGACATGTTCGGCATCGAGTTCGACGGCCACCCGGCGTTGACCAGGATCCTCATGCCGGACGACTGGCCCGGTCACCCGCAGCGCAAGGACTACCCGCTCGGCGGCATTCCTGTGGAGTACAAGGGCGCCACCATCCCGCCGCCGGACCAGCGCAGGTCGTACAACTGATGGGGTCGTGCAACTGATGACGGAACAGACTCGCGACATCTACTCCACCTCTGTGGGGGACACCAGGGACGCCGAGGGCGCCCACGTGTACAACGCGATCGGTGGCGACTGGGACTCCATCGTCGACGAGGTATCCGCCCTCCATGAGGAGCGGATCGTCGTCAACATGGGGCCGCAGCACCCTTCGACGCACGGAGTCCTGCGGCTCATCCTCGAGCTCGACGGCGAGACCGTCACCGAGGCCCGTGCCGGCATCGGCTACCTGCACACCGGCATCGAGAAGAGCATGGAGTTCCGTAACTGGACCCAGGGCGTGACGTTCTGCACCCGGATGGACTACCTCGCGCCGCTGTTCAACGAGACGGCTTACTGCCTGGCCGTCGAGAAGCTGCTCGGCATCAGCGACCAGATTCCCGAACGTGCCAGCGTCATCCGCGTGCTGATGATGGAGCTCAACCGGGTCGGGTCCCACCTCGTGTGCCTGGCCACTGGCGGCATGGAGATGGGCGCGACCACGATCATGACCATCGGCTTCCGCGAGCGCGAACGGATCCTCGCGATCTTCGAGATGATCACCGGCCTGCGGATGAACCACGCCTACGTCCGTCCCGGCGGCGTGGCGCAGGACCTGCCCCCCGGCGCGATCGACAAGATCCGCGACGCCATCCCGCTGATCCGTCGTGGCATCGGCGAGCTCGAACGGCTGCTCAACGAGAACCCTCTCGTCAAGGGCCGGATGATGAACGTCGGCTACCTCGACCTCACCGGCTGTATGGCGCTGGGCATCACCGGCCCGATGCTGCGCTCGACCGGTCTGCCGCACGACCAGCGCAAGTCCAGCCCCTACTGCGGTTACGAGAGCTACGAGTTCGACGTGCCGGTGCGCGATACCTGCGACGCGTACGGCCGGCTGCGGGTCCGCATCGACGAGATGTACGAGTCGCTCAAGATCGTCGAACAGGCCGCGGACAAGCTGCAAAGTGCCGAGCTGAGCAACGGCCCGGTCATGGTCGAGGACAAGAAGATCGCGTGGCCGGCCCAGCTGGCCATCGGCGGTGACGGGATGGGCAACAGCCTGGACCACATCCGCCAGATCATGGGCACCTCGATGGAGTCCTTGATCCATCACTTCAAGCTGGTGACTGAGGGTTTCCGCGTCCCGCCCGGCCAGGTCTACGTCGCCATCGAGTCGCCCAAGGGCGAGCTGGGCGTGCATCTGGTCTCCGATGGTGGCACCCGGCCCTATCGTGCGCACTTCCGCGACCCGTCGTTCAACAACCTGCAGGCGGTCGCCGCGATCTGTGAAGGCGGGCAGGTCGCCGACGTCATCGTCGCCGTTGCTTCGATCGACCCCGTGATGGGAGGCGTTGACCGATGATGAACACCGACGGCAACCCGAACTACGGCGTGGTGCCTTCGCCAGACACCGACGCCTATTCGGCCGACGTCCTGACCTCGCTGCGGACCGACGCCGCGGAGGTCATTGCGCGCTACCCGCAGAAGCGCTCGGCGTTGCTGCCTCTGCTGCACCTGGTGCAGTCAGTCGACGGCTTCGTCTCCCCCCGGGGGATCGAGCTGTGCGCCGACCTGCTTGATCTGACCGATGCCGAGGTCAGCGGCGTCGCGACCTTCTACTCGCAGTACAAGCGCCACCCCAACGGCACGTACACCATCGGCGTCTGCACCAACACGCTCTGCGCGATCATGGGCGGCGACGAGATCTGGGAC
>JBDTMW010000323.1:0-2717 GCA_039934065.1 Actinomycetota bacterium
TCGCGGAAACGCCGGAACGCGATCGGGACGCCTCGGGCGACGGACAGGTCCGGGCTGTCCATGACTTGCACGTGCACGTGCGGCTGTGTCGAGTTGCCAGAGTTGCCACAGGCCGCCACCTGCTGCCCCTGCGTGACCACCTCGCCAACGGCGACGCGAGTCGAGCCCGCACGCAGATGGACGAGAACGACGAATGCGCCGCTGTCACGCAGCTCAATGATCAGATAGTTTCCGGCTATCGCACCCACCCCTTGACGCAGCCGCGCCGCCTGGCCCAACGCATAGGGCACCAGGGCGAGCTGTGACCGCCGCGCAGGGCCTCGAACGGCAGCGAAATCTCGACAGCCCACGTGACCGAGCTCTGCGAAGTCATTCTCTCGGCCATGGACGTAACCTAGGCGAGCACGGTGCCCGGTTGGACCAGGGATGGCAGGAACGGATCCTCACACCGCAGTCAGAGCAGGCCGGTTGCGCGGTCCCTCACCCAAACTTCACCAAGGTCGGCGGGTTCGTTGTGCCTTGACGCGGGTCGGACTGCACGTTCAGAGTCTTGGGCATCGTCAGCGATTCCGGTACGTCGAAAGCGAACCAGCCCGACTGGGTCGTACCTGGCAGCTGCTTCTGGTCGAAACCCTGCCCGACGGCCCCGGCGAAGGGACCCGCCGCCTGGTACGTCTTACCCGCGGCGTCGGTCAGGGTGGTGCTCGCGGACGGCATTGACGCCGGGGCGAAGGACACGTTGGTCGCCGTGGCATAGAACACGATGAACTGGCCGTTCTTGGGCTGGTAAGCCGTCACGCCCCGTGACTTCGCGGCCGCCCCCGGGTCTATCTCCTGTGTGTCGTAGGCAAGGGAGGTGGTCGTGATCAGGAATGACCCGTTCCGGAACGGCTGGTTGCCGTACGCGGTGCCTGTGCGGAACAGCCCCCCAATGTCCCCGCTACATCTCGCGAGCACCAACACGGATACCAATAGCACGACCATGGCCAGGTTGCGCCTGGTCACCAGGGCCCGTCTCGTTGCTCGTGGCTGCTGCGCGGCTTCGACTTCTCCGGGCCCAGCCACAGTGCCTCTTCCCCTCGTCCATCAGTGGGGCCAGTTCTATCACTCCGGACGCGATGGATACCCGTGCTGGGCGCCGGGTGAGCCGACACAGCGGGCCGCCGGCGCAAAGCGGTTGCGCTTGCCTACCGCGCCCGCAAGGCTCGGCCCATGACCGTCTCCATCGTGTCCCTCACCCCTTCAGACCGGCAGCGGCTCCTCAAGGTCGACATGGCCGCCTTCTTCTTCGACCCGATGGCCCACCCGGTCGAGGTGGTCACCAGCCACCTCGACTGGTCGCGAACGTTCGGTGCCACTCGCGAAGGGGCGGATGAGCTGGTAGGCGTCTACACGTCATACGACATGGATGTGACCGCGCCTGGTCCGTCGGGTGCGCTGGCACAGGTCCCGATGGCAGGGCTGTCGTGGGTCTCTGTTCACCCGGACCATCGTCGCCGTGGGGTCCTCACCGAGATGATGACCCACCACTTCGCCCGGCTGCATGAGGAAGGGTGCCACCTCAGCGGGCTGCACGCGGCCGAGGTCCAGATCTACGGGCGGTTCGGCTACGGGATCAGTTCGGTCGAGCATGAGCTGGAGCTCGATCGCGGCACCATCTTTACCGCGCCGTCACTGGACGCTGCCGCTGGAATTGTCACGACGCGGTTCGTGGCGGCAGACTCGGACGACGCCGCCAGGGTCGTCCATGAAATCCATCTGCGCTGCGCCAGAGAGACCCTCGGTGCGGTGAGGCGGCCGGAGCGACTGGCCCGACCGATGTTCTTCGACCAGCCGTTGACCCGTCAGGGGCGCGAGCCCTGGCAGGTCCTCCTGGCGCACGTCGATGGCCAGTCGGCCGGCTATGCCGTGTTCAGCCGCGAACAGAAGTGGACGGACGGAAAGGCCAAGGGCACTGTCACCGTCCGCGAGCTGAACGCGGCCGATCCTGCAACCCTGTTGGCCCTGGCTCGGCGGCTCGTGGACTTCGACCTCACGGCCTCGGTCACCATCAGCGGTCGCGGGGCCGATGACCCTCTCATCTGGTGGGCCGGGGGTCCGCGCGCCTTGGGCGTCAAGCCTTTCGACTCTTTGTGGCTGCGGCTGATCGACGTGGGGGCGGCCCTGACCGCGCGCGGATACTCGAGCGCCTGCGACATCGTTCTGGACGTGGTGGACCCCACATGCCCATGGAACCAACACGCATGGCGCCTGACCGTGGACGAGACGGGGCTGGCGACGTGCCAGCCCACTACGGACGACGCAGACGTGAGGCTGCCTGTCCAGACGCTGGGCGCCGCCTACCTGGGAGCCAGGAGCATTGCCACACAGGCACATCAGGGTCTGGTCGCCGAGCTGACGCCTGGCGCCGTGCGACGGCTCTCACGGGCCATGATCGATGACAGCCAGCCCGTTGGGGCCATCGAGTTCTAGCACGGGGCGTTGGCGACTTCGCACGATTCAGCTTGACTCCTGCAGTCCGCCTGGCGCCACCATCCCCGGCCCCGAACCGATGTCAGACTCACGACCTTGCGATCTCAAAGGCGCGGCCTTGCGATCTCAGATGCACGACCGTCGGGGCCGCCATCCATCATCAATGTCAGAGGTCCGACCTAGGATCAGAACACCAGTTCGACTACGGCAGAGGAGGCAGACATGACGGGTGTGACGAGCATGGT
>JBDTMW010000324.1:0-2716 GCA_039934065.1 Actinomycetota bacterium
TGATGACCGCAGCCGCACTCGCCCCCGCATCCACCCTCGGCTTTCGACTCGGCGCGCTCGCCGTCCTGGTGGCCACCGAGCAGCTCATGCATGCCAGCGAGGACCACCGCGAGTGATACTTCGCTGGACTGCGCCAACAGCGGCAGGATCTGCTCGTTCTCCTTGACCAGATGCGTGTCGAACAGCGACCGGAGTGCCTGGGCGTTGGCTGCTGCGCGCACCGGAGACGTTTCCTTCCCGATGACCTCGACCAGCTCGATCAGGTCGTGGTGCTCGGCGATCATGGCGTCGACCAAGAGTTGAGCGCGAGGGTCCTCACGGGCCTTGGGGTACATGGCCTGTTCCTCGGCCAACGCATGCGGGATCAGCTCCGCGCGGCACCACTGGACCAGGTTCTCGGCTGCTGCGCCGGCACCACCCTGATCGCCACGCGAGGCGGCGTCGAGCAAAGCCTCCACCTGAACCGACAGGGCGCCGGCCAGCTGCGCGTGATGGTCCTTGACGGCTTCGACAGCCTGGGCGTCTGCTGCGCTGGTTGCGACAACGACCGTGCTCATGTGAACTCCTCCGACTCGGCGCGATGAGGAACCCTCAGGCGCTTCGGCCCGCCTCGATTGGCGGAGCCTGCCCAAAGTTTATTACACTTTGTTCCGTGGAAAATACTCAGGTGCCAAACACCAGCCCCCGCGAGGGCTACGGCCCGCTGCCGACCGCACGCGTGCGCCATCGACGGGCCCGTATGTCGGCCGCACGCGCGGGCATCCTGGATGTGCTCATGGACCAGCCCGAGCCGTGCACGGTGGGGGCCCTCTCGGCGTTGACCCGTCAGCACCCCAATACGATTCGCGAACATCTGGATGGGTTGGTGGCCGGCCGGTTGGCCACCCGGACCCGTGCCCCGGTGCGCGGCCGCGGGCGTCCCGCCTGGCTCTACAGCGCCACGCCCGACGTCGGATCCGACCAGGGGGCCAACGAATATGCCGGACTGGCGTCAGCGTTGGCCGCGCAGATCATCCGCACCAGCCAGCAACCGGGGGCCGACGCCATAGAAGCGGGCCGGGGATGGGGCCGCGATCTAGTGCGACGCTCCCATGGGGGCGCTGGCGAAGGCGAAGGTCACCCGGCTCCCGACCAGGCGAGGGCGCCCACTGCCGTTGCTGCTCGCCGCGAGGTGGTCACCCTGCTGGAGGAGCTCGGTTTCGCTCCCAGTCCGGATGCGCGTGCAGCCGTCATCAAGCTTCGTCGCTGCCCCCTGCTCGAGGCCGCCCACGAATATCCAGAGGTCGTCTGCGGAGTCCATCTCGGCATCGTGAGGGGGGCTCTGGACGAACTCGGCAATGACCCCGACCGAACGGAACGCACTGTGCTGCAACCCTTTTCGGAGCCCGGAGCCTGCCGTCTGGACCTGCTCCCCCGTTCGGGCAGCGACCGATGAACCGCCGCATTCTCTTCCTCCTCCCGGCCGGCATGGCCCTGCTTGCCGGCCTGAACGGGGGCCTGTTGCTGCTTGGCCTTCCCGCGCTTGTCACGACCGATCGGATGCCAGATACCCACGGCATGCTGATGGTCCTGGGATTCGTCGGCACCGTCGTTGCCCTCGAGCGTGCGGTTGCCCTGCGCCGCCGCACCGGATTTGTTGCTCCGGTCCTGCTCGGCGCTGGCGGTCTGCTCCTGATCTCCTCGGCACCCCTGCGGCTGGGGCAGGCGGCGCTCGCGGCCGGCGCGGCCGCACTCGTCGGCATCTACATCCCACTGTGGCGCCGACAGCGCGACGATTCCGTTCTCGTACAAGCATTTGGAGCAGTCCTGGCCACCGGTGGGGCGATCCTGTGGCTCGGCGGTATGCCGGTCGCGCGCCTCCTGCCCTGGCTGGCAGGCTTCGTCGTACTCACCATCGCCGGCGAGCGACTCGAGCTTGCGCGCGTGATCCTGCTCGCGTCCGCGACGGTCGGCCAGTTCCTCGCCCTCACAGCATTGATCACCGTCGGGACCGTCCTGACCTTGCTCTGGCCCGTGGTCGGGTATCCGGTGCTCGGCCTGTCCTTGCTGGCCCTGGTCGGATGGCTGATGGTCCACGACGTCGCCCGGCGCACGATCCGGGCCACCGGCCTGACTCGTTTCATGGCCGGGTGCCTGCTCGCGGGCTATGTCTGGCTCGCCGTCGCAGGCACGATCTGGGCACTCGCCGGCGAGGTCACCGACGGGCCGGCCTACGACGCCGTCATCCACGCCCTCTTCCTCGGATTCACGATGTCGATGATCATGGCCCACGCACCCGTCATCCTCCCTGCCGTCCTGCGCTGCCGGTTGCCCTACCACCCGGTGATGATCGCGCCGCCGGTCCTGCTGCATGTCTCGTTGCTCCTGCGTCTGGCCGTCGGCGACGCCCGTGGCCTCGATCCTGCCCGCCAGATCGGTGGAGCGCTGAATGTCATTGCGCTGCTTGGCTTTGTGGCCATTACGGCAGGCTCGGCCATCCTGGCTGGTCGACGTCGAGAGCCCATCACGGTGACGTCGCGGGAAGCCACTGTGCCCGCTGCTGCCACCGCCTCCGAGCCCGATAAGACCCCCGTGCCCGCCTTAGCCGCTCCCTCAACGAAGACGGTCACCCCCTGATGAAGCTCGAAGTCCCCGCGCCGATAGCTCTGCGCGACCGCACCACGTGGCATCTCGGCGCCAACGCACCTGTCGCCTTCTGGCTGACAGCACTGTTCGG
>JBDTMW010000325.1:0-2716 GCA_039934065.1 Actinomycetota bacterium
GATTCGGTGCGAGCCTCTGACCTGCGGGAATACGGTCGGGGTGACAGGATTTGAAACTGTTTCATGCCATTCTTGGGGCATCCGCACCCAGTGCTCATCAGGCCTCTGGTCTGCAGGTTATGCACACTGTTACGCAAGACGTAACAGGATATGAATGGCCTTGCATAGACTCGTGCCATGGCAAACTCATGGCACGACGGCAAGCGGTTTGGATCGGTGCGTCGTCTGTCGTCGGGCCGGTTCCAAGCCCGGTACACGTTTGAGGCCGCCGACCACAGGGCGCCGCGCACGTTCGCCACGAAGGCAGAGGCGGACACCTGGCTACGGATCAAGCATGCTGAGCTGGACACCGGCACCCGGCTACTCGCCAAGCCCAAGCGGGCGGGGGTGGTCCTGGCCGACTACTCCACCCAATGGCTGCGTGAGCGTGACCTCAAGCCACGGACCCGTGTCCTCTACGGCCGGCAGCTTGCCCTCTACCTCCTGCCCACGTTCGGCAAGCAGTCCTTGGCGTCGATCACTCCGGCGTCGGTGCGTGAGTGGCATGCCGACTTCGACAGCGACTCGCCGACATCGCGCGCCCACGCGTATGCGCTGCTGAAGGCGATCCTGACGAGCGCCATGCAGGACGACCTGATCGATGCCAACCCTTGCCGTATCCGTGGTGCGTCCACTACGGCGCGCCGGCGCGCCGTACAACCTGCCACCCTCGATGAACTGGCTGTCATCTGCGAGGCGATGCCCGAGCAGCTGCGGGCGTTGGTGCTGATCTCAGCCTGGGCGGCGCTGCGGTTCGGTGAGGCCACCGAACTACGCCGCCGTGACGTCGACGGAAACGTCCTGCACATTTCCCGCGCTGTCGTCCGGCTGCCTGGCGAGCACATCGTAGGTACCCCCAAGAGCGCCGCAGGGGTGCGGTCGGTCACGATGCCGCCGCACATCCTTGAGGCGGTCGCCGGGCACCTCGCGGCCATGGGGGACAAGCGGCCGGACGCGCTGCTGTTCCCCGCAGACCATGGCGGCAACCTGGCAACGTCGACCCTGAACCGACACTGGCACTTGGCGCGGGAGGCTGCGGGACGTCCGGATCTGCGCTGGCACGACCTGAGACATACCGGCGCCGTCCTGGCGGCTCAGACGGGCGCGACTCTGGCCGAGCTGATGGGCCGGCTCGGGCACTCCACGCCGCAAGCGGCTCTGCGCTATCAGCACGCCGCCCAGGGGCGAGACGCTGAGATAGCTCGCCGCCTGTCAGTGCTCGCGCTGGGCAACGACACGACGATGTGAGTAACCGGCGTTACCGGCATGAGTTGTTGTTCACAGATGCTGTACGGAACTATTCTTGAAGAATGCCATAAGCGTACTGATAGTGGTACGGTTATGGCACGCGAAGAGGAGTGGTGATGACGTATCGGGAGCAAGTCCGCGAGATCGCGCTGGACCAGTACGGGCTGGTGAGCACCGCCGATGCCGCGGCTGCCGACATCCCCGCGGTTGAGCTGCGCAAGCTCGCCTCCCGCGGAGCCCTGGACCGGGTCGGCCGCGGGGTGTACCGCGACCCCAGCGTGCCGGGCACGATGCGCGACCAGTACGCGCAGGCGGTGCTTCTCGTCGGACCGGACGCATATCTGACCGGCGAGTCTGTCCTGGCGCTCCACGACCTTGCCCTGGTCAACCCGACCCATATCCTCGTCGGCACTCCGCACCGGGTCCGCACGCGACTGCCACCCGTGGTCCGCGCTGTGCGCCGCGAGCTGCCGCCGGAGGCGGTGACCGCCTATGAGGGCATCCCGTCCACGACGGTCTTCCAGGCCATTGACGACTGCATGGCCACAGTGGTTTCCGAGAGGCTGCGCGATGCGATCGCCGAAGCGGGCCATCAGGGCCTGATTACCTCGCGGGAGCAGGCCGTGCTGCGCGCCCGTCTGTCGCGCCGATACCGCAGGATGGGGGCGTGAGCGACACGCCGCCCCAGCCCCAGCCCCCGTCTTCCTCTTCTCTCGCCTCGTCGTCACCCTTGTCGACGACTTCCTCAACGTCGCGCCCTGCCGTGACCCCGCCGAACAGCATTCGCACCCTCGATAGCCGGCTGCGGAACATCACCCGCGACGACTTCTCCGCCAACCGGCTGCGCCGGGCGCTCGCCAATACGATCCTCGGGCAGCTGATGCCCGACGGAGCAGTCAAGGGCGGGACAGCGATGAAACTGCGTCTAGGGCAAGCCAGTTCGCGCTTCACGCCCGACTTCGACGCCGCCCGCGCCGGCAGTCTGTCCGCGTTCCTCGACACGTTCGAGCGCTCTCTGGCCGTCGGCTGGGGCGGCTTCACCGGGCGCCTCGTGGCTGCGTCGTCACCCCGGCCGGCGGGTGTCCCGGCCGACTACGTCATGCGCCCGTACGACGTGAAGCTGCACTTCAAGGGCAGGTCATGGCTGACCGTGCGCCTTGAGGTCGGCCATGACGAGATCGGCGACACCGACCACCCCGAGATGCGGATCCCCGCTGACCTGATTGACCTGTTCGCTCAGCTCGGTCTCCCCGAGCCTGGCCCGGTGCCAGTCCTGGCCATCGACCACCAGATTGCCCAGAAGCTCCACGCGTGCAGCGCACCCGGCAGCGAGCGAGCCCACGATCTCGTCGACCTGCAGCTCCTCATCGCCTCAGAGGACTACGACCTGGCGTTGGTGTGGTTCGAGACGCTTGCGGCGCTGCAGGCC
>JBDTMW010000326.1:0-2714 GCA_039934065.1 Actinomycetota bacterium
AGTGGCTTCGGCGCCGCCTCATTGGCGTTCCTGTGGCCCAACACCACGGGCGGCTTCGGATCGAAGATCAGCGTGGGCAAGATCACCGACATCAACAGCGCCATACAGGCTGGTGGCGGCTTTGCCTACTACCCCGAGGGTCGGATGTGGATCACGTCCTATCCGGCCAGCGCGCTCGAGAAGGCCAAGGCCATCTACAGCCCCGCCGAGCTCGCCGGCATGGAAGCGGGCGTGATCGCCCTCTACCAGAAGTGCGTGCACCTGGGCTGTCGCGTGCCCTCTTGCCTCACCTCGAAATGGTTCGAGTGTGGCTGTCACGGATCGCAGTACAACCAGGCCGGTGAGAAGAAGGCTGGCCCGGCACCACGCGGTCTCGACCGCTTCCCCATGACCGTGTCCGGCGGTGCGCTGAGCGTCGACACCGGCACCATCATCCAAGGCCCGCCCATCGGCACCAACACCACCGGCCAAGAGGCCGAAGGTCCCCACTGTGTCTCCGGCGGTCACTCCAAGTGATGCTGCTCGGTGCCAACACCCAGACCTCCGTCGGGATCGTCCTCTTGGCGGTGGCCATGGCGGTGGCCGTCGTCTATGCCCTCGTCAACACCCGACAGAGCAAGCCGGAGATCGGCTCGGAGATCGAGCTGGCGGCCAACCGCAAGGCCTACCTGCCGGATTCCGAGCTCGAGGGCCGCAAGCTCGACCGCACCCTGAGCCTCGGCCTGCTGGGTCTGATCGTGGTCGGTGTTGGCTTGCCCCTCTATTGGCTGCAGGAGCCGAGCCGTCAGACCAACGAACGGGGCAACATCGCCCGCAAGTTCGTCGAACGGGGCGCCGAGGCATTTGCCCCCACGGCCGAGGGCGGTTTCAACTGCGCCTTCTGCCATGGCACCGAAGGCGTCGGCGGCGTGGCGCCGTACACGATCACCGATGCCGAGGGCCGGTTCGTGAAGCAGGTCGATTGGCAGGGTCCGGCGCTCAACACCGTCCTGTTGCGCTACACGCGCGACGAGGTTCGCTACGTCCTCGAGTACGGCCGCCCGTTCTCGCCGATGCCGGCCTGGGGCGCCAAGGGCGGTGGGCCGCTCACCGAACAGTCGTTGCAGAACCTCATCGACTACATCGATTCCATCCAGCTCACGCCGAAGGAAGCTCAGAAGCAGGCCGCGGATCAGCTCGACAAGATGATGAAGGCCCGAGACGAGACGTGTGTGACCGCCCGGATCGAGCAGGCGAAGTCCGGTCTCTCGGGTGCCGCGCTCGCCGCGTTCAAGCCGGCCGACGTGAACACCGCATCGTGCCCGCCGCGATGGAAGACAGAAGGCGAGGCATTGTTCAACATGGGCTACGACGACGGGTTCGCCGGCGGGGCCTACTCGTGCGGGCGCTGCCACACCCAAGGATGGTCTTACGGGGACAAAGAGGTCGATGGTGGCGGGGCCATGGGGCCCAACCTCCGTGGCATCACCGGGCAGTTCCCCGGCGGCAGTCTGGGCTTCAAGCAACAGACCGACTTCATCTGTGCGGGCAGCGTCAACGGGTCCCGTTACGGCCGTCACGGCCAGGGTTCGGGGCGGATGCCGGGCTTCTGTGTCACCCCGGAGACGAAGCTGAACCCCGAGAACAATGAGGTTGGCATCACGCCGAAGGACACTGGCCTGCCCAAGGACGGTGCCATGCTCACCCAGGCGCAGGTCCAGTCCATCGTTGAATACGAACGGAGCCTGTCGCAATGATGGTCGAAATCCTGGGCGCGCTCACCTGGAGCCCCGGCTTCAAAGGCCTGCTCACCGTGGCCGTGGCCGTGGCGGTCCTGTGTGGGTCGACCGCGCTGATCCTCGGCACCAACAGCGGTGCCCGGCTCGGCTTTCTCATCGCCCTCACCGGATTGTTCGGCTGGTTCCTCATCATGGGCATCATCTGGTCCATCTATGGAATCGGCTACAAGGGGCCGGCCCCGAGCTGGAAGCTGGTGGAGGTGGTCGACGGTTCACCGGCGGCCTCCCGGGTACCGGTGGCCGATTTGCTGCCGTTGCCCACCGATCTCCCGGACCCGGTCGCCGAGCGAGACGCCAGCAAGGCGCTCACCAAGGAGTTCCCGCCCACCGCCAAGGACCCGGTCATCGGCGACCTCGTGACGTTCGACCCCGCACTGCGCGACGCGATCAACGACCAGGTCGCACCCTGGAAGATCCTCGAGACCTCCAACAAGTACACGGGTGAGACCCAGTCGGTGGTGGGCGAGGTTCTCGGCCCCGACGGCCAGGCGATCTTCGCGTCAGCGTCGGACTACATCGTGTTGGACAGCTTCGTCACCGGCGGTAAGACGGGCCGTACCGACAACTCGGTCATCGGCCGGATCAAGTACAAGTTCACCTCGGCGGTCGAGTTCAACAACCAGCCGCTCCGCGCCGCGGTGCAGCTCCAGCCCGTGGTGCCCCAGGAGACCAAGGCCGGTCAGGCCCCGCCGCTGCCGGTGGCCAACCAGGACGCGCCCTATTACACGGTCATCCTCGAGCGGGATCGAGGGGCCCTGCGGCTGCCGTCGATCAGCTTCACGATCTTCAGCGGCCTCGTGTTCGCCGTCACCGCCAACATGCTCCATCGCCGCGACAAGCTGGTTGCCAGGCAGCGTGCTGCCACGGCCGGCGCCGGAGCGGCGTAGGCCATGGGGCAGTACCTGCCGATCCTGGTCATGTTGGTACTCGGTGGCG
>JBDTMW010000327.1:0-2699 GCA_039934065.1 Actinomycetota bacterium
GGCTCGGCACCCGGATCCCAGCCGGCGAGGGCGCGGATGTGGCCGGCGGTGATGTTCGCACCGTCCTCGGTCCGCAGGAGGTTCTCCAGGAGGACCTTGAGGCTGAACGGCAGCTTTGCGCTGCCTTCCACTGCCGAGAGCCGGAAGACGTCGTATGACGCGTCCCCGACCTTCAGAGTCCCCCTGGCACCGAAACTGTCTTTGCTCTGCTGGCTCACGCCGGCTCCTTTCGGAATTTATCTTGACGTCAAGATATATCTAATCACAAGCCCCGGTCGCTGTCAGGGTCAGACGGCAGCCGTCAGGGCCGGCAGGCCTGGTTCCACGACTTAATCCTGATCCTTCACCAGTGCCGCACGCAGGCCTTCAGGGATCGGCACCTTGCCCCGCCCTGCTACCTCAACGCACACATAGGTGATCGCCACACGGGCGCACAGCGGCGGTTCCTGGCCGGCCTGCGCGACACGCGCCATGCTAACGCGGTGGATGTCATATCCAAGGCGGAAAGACGTGGTGCCCACATGGTCCACCCGCACCGCGATCTCGGCGTGTTGGAACGCCTCCAGACTGTCGGACCACTCGATCTGCGCGTTCCGCAGAACGGCGTCGAAACCTACGTCGCGCAACGTCGCGTATCCGTAGCCGATCGACTCCATGAACGCGCTCATCGCCTCGTCGCACCACCCGAGATACCACATGTTGAACACGACGCCCAGGGAGTCGACCTCGAAGAAGCGAACGTCCACGGGATAGCGAAACACGTTGTCCTGGTTGATCCCTGTCATTCCCGCCGTCATGACAGGGGCTCCAGAATGGCGATGCTCTCCACGTGGTGAGTCATCGGGAAGGCGTCAAAGGCCCGCAACGTCCGTATTCCGTAACCGGCGGCTCGCGCATAGGCAACGTCCCGCGCCAAGGCCGCCGGGTCGCAGGCGACGTAGGCGATGGCACGAGGCTCGAGGGCCGCAACGTCCTTGATGACCGACTTCCCGGCCCCGGTGCGAGGCGGGTCGAGAACGACCACGTCGCAGCGGATCCCCTGACGTACCAACGGTTTCAAAACACGGTCAACCTTGCCGCGTCGAAGCTCGATCTCCGGGCGATGCCGCAGGTTGCTCTTGGCATCACGAACGGCTCGACCGTCCGACTCGATGGCCAGCACCGCGCCGGTGGGCCCCACCGCATCCGCGAGGGCGAGCGCAAACAGCCCCACACCCGCATAGAGGTCCATCGCGCGCTCCCCTTGCGCCGGCGCCAGCTCACGCAGCACATGGGCGACATAGGTCGCGGCCGCTCCCGGGTGAACCTGCCAGAACCCCCTGGCGGAGAGCCGGAACTCGGCAGCCCAGTCCCCCGCCTCAACCCGCTCGGTCACGTTGGGAACGACCGAATCTCCTTGCGGCAGGGGCACGGCCACGGCGAGAGGCTCACCGTTGGCATCAACGACGTCAACCGAGCTCGCCGACGGCCAGCGACGATCGAGGACACCGGTCTCGATGACCCGCCGGGTGGAGATCAGACAGTCATCGACGGGGATCACCTCATGACTATGGTGTGGATGCAGCCCAGCGGCGCCGGTGTCATCGATGGCAAACTCGGTCCTGGTCCGCCAGCGCATACCCTCATCGTCGCCGGGAAGCGGCTCGACGGTGACGTCGACCTCTAGACCAGCCAGCCGCTTGAGCTGCTCCATCACGACTGCAGCCTTCAGCTCTCGCTGATAGGCCAAGTCTGAGTGTTGCCAGTCACATCCGCCACACTTGGCTGGGCCGGCGAACCGGCACCGAGGCAGCACACGGTGCACTGAGGGCTCGAACACCTCGACGGCGTCCCCCAGCAGGAAGCGGTCGCCTGCACCGACTGCAGTGATCTGCACGAGCACTTTCTCGCCTGGCAGCGCATGTCGCACGAACACCACGCGGCCCTCATGACGGGTGACGCAGTGGCCGCCGTGGGCGACCTTGCCGATGACCGACACGAACTGTGCGCCCACTAGCGACGCACTCACTCCCCGCGCCGAACCGAGCCCACGATCGGGCCGTCATAACGTTCTTCGGCACCCTCGGAAGAACGGAGCTGCCAGGGCACGCTGGTCACCATCACGCCGGGGGTGAAGTGCAGGCGGCCCTTCAGCCGCAAGGCGCTCTGGTTGTGCAACAGCTGTTCGTACCAACGGCCCACGACGTACTCGGGGATGTAGACCATGACGACGTCGCGGGGGTTGCCCCGGCGTGCGGACTTGACGTAGTCGACGACCGGACGGGTGATCTCGCGGTAGGGCGAGTCCAGAGCCTTCAGCGGCACGGGGATGTCACGCCGATCCCATTCGTCCTGAAGCGCCTTGGTCTCGTCGGGATCCACGTTCACCGTGATGGCCTCGAGCAGCGATGGCCTCGTCGCCCGCGCATAGGCAAGGGCACGCAGGGTGGGCTTGTGGATCTTGGACACCAGCACGATCGCGTGCACCCTGGAGGGCAGCATCTGCTCGTCGCCGGGCTCCTCCGCGACATCCAGCTCGCGCCGCACCCTGGCGTAGTGGTTGTGGATGCCGTTCATGATGATGAACAGGACCACCATGGCCGCGATGGCATAGCCCGCACCCTTGACAAACTTGGTGGCAAGAACGACCAGCAGCACCGTGCCCGACATGAAGGCACCGATGGAGTTGATGACGCGGCTGCGCATCATCCGCTGGCGCA
>JBDTMW010000328.1:0-2688 GCA_039934065.1 Actinomycetota bacterium
CCGCGCCCTGGCTGCCGCGGTCGCGGAGTCGGCACCCGGTGCTGCCGCGAGCTGGGGTCGGGCACTCGGCGGCGCGAGCACCCAGGACTTCTTCGATGCCGCCTCAGCGGGTCGACGATGGCGGGCGGCACCCACGGCAACCCTGAGCGGCCTGGTGGCAAGCGGGTCCCCACAGAGCGTGCCCTATGCCGAGGCGCTGGCCGAGGTGGTCTCGGCGGCCTGCGACCTCGGCGAGCCGACAATGCGGGTGGTCGGGAACGCAGCCGTGGCGGCAGCCGCACAGCTCACCGTGGCCGGGGCACGATCCACCTTCCCCGGCTCCCACGCAACCTCACCATCTACCGGCGGGACCCCCGATACCGTCGCGCCCACCAACAACGCACCCCCGACGGCAACGCGCCATCAGCCCTCGGGAGCTGCCCCTGCAGGTGAACCGGCAGCTGTGGTCACCCCGGCCGAGCCCGCGGTGGCAGCACCCCCGAAGAGGAGCGTCGAAGAGCTGCTCGCCGAGCTCGATGCCCTGATCGGCCTGAAACGCGTCAAGCGGGAGATCCACCGCCAGGTGGCGCTCCTGCGAGTGGAGAAGCTGCGGGCCGAGGCGGGGATGAAGAAACCCACGATCACCCGGCACCTCGTGTTCACCGGCAACCCCGGCACCGGCAAGACGACCGTGGCACGGCTGGTCAGCGGGATCTACGCCTCGCTGGGCCTGTTGTCCCGAGGTCAGCTGATCGAGGTCGACCGCTCCGAGCTGGTGGCGGGCTACCTCGGCCAGACAGCGGTCAAAACCGCTGAGGTGGTCGCCAAGTCAGCCGGGGGCGTGCTCTTCATCGACGAGGCCTACAGCTTGACGGGTGACCAGTACGGCACCGAGGCAGTGGACACCCTGGTCAAGGAGATGGAGGACAGGCGCGACGACCTGGTGGTCATCGTCGCCGGGTACCCGGCTCCGATGGTGGCGTTCGTGGCCGCCAATCCCGGCCTGTCCAGCCGCTTTCGGACCACCATCGAGTTCGACGACTACACCGACGATGAGCTGGTCAAGATCCTGAGCCTGCTGGCCGACGGAGCGGACTACGAGCTCACCTCTGAGGCGGAGGCGCGTTTCCGTGAGCTCTTGACCTTGACCGGGCGCGGCAGCACCTTCGGGAACGGCCGATTCTCCCGCAACACCCTCGAGGCCGCCATCGGCGCTCATGCCTGGCGGCTGCGCGATGTCGAGGCGCCTACCACCGTTCAGCTTCGTCAGCTACTCGGCCAGGATCTCGACGAGGACCCCGAGCAGAACCAAGGCGAGGACCCCGACCGGGACCCACCCCCGACACCGGGACAGAATCCACACCAGGACCAACAGGGAGACCCTGCGTGAGCCAGACACCGAGTACGGGCCAGGCGACCGCTGTCACCCCGGCAGCGGGCAGATCGGCAGCGGGCAGCCCGGCAGGCGCCGTCCCGACGGTCGCCGGGCGAGTCGGCGACCTCACGACCTCTGTCCGCCGGGCCATGTCGGGAACCCCGGGTCGGCTGCGGATCCTGGCCCTGGTGACCGTGGCGGTCTCGCTGATCTTCGCGATCGCCGCCTTCTCGAGCTTCGGCTCCGCCAACGACGCGTTGCGCCGGGGCGGCGAGAACGCTTCCCAGCTGGTCCGGATCCAGGCGATCCACACCAACCTGGTCCGCGCGGATGCCGATGCCACCAACGCGTTTCTGGTCGGCGGGCTCGAGCCTGCCGACCAGCGCGCCGGCGACGCCGCTGCGCTGGCGCAGGCCTCGCGGCTGATCGCTGAGGCAGCCAGAGCCCAGCCCGCGGACGGTCCGGCGCTGGCCGCTCTCAACAGCTCGGTGCTCACCTACGCCAGCCTGATCGAGCAGGCACGGGCAGCCAACCGCCAGGCCCTGCCGGTGGGCGCTCAGTACCTGCGGGTGGCCAGCTCCGGGCTGCGCAGCGACGCCCTGCCCGTCCTGGACGCCTTGGTCAAGGCTAACGACGCGCGCGTGGGAGCCGAGTTCGATGGTGCCGCAGGGGCGTCGGCTGCTCTCATCGCCAGTGGGGTACTCGCCCTGCTGGCCCTGATCGGCGGTATGGTCTGGCTCTCGATGCGCACCCATCGCTACGTCAACCCCCCGCTTGCCGCAGCCACTGCGGCAGTCCTGGTGACTCTGGTGGTCGGGTCGATCGCGCTGGCAGCGGTGGGTTCTCGGGTGGACCAGGTGCGCAACGGCTCGTATGCCGCGACGCTGGCCACCGCGAAGGCACGGATCGCGGCGTTCGACGCCAAGTCCAACGAGAGCCTCACGCTGATCGCCCGAGGTTCCGGGTCTGCGTTCGAGAAGGAGTGGCTGGCCTCGTCGAAGGTTGTCACGGCACAGAGCAAGGAGTCCGCCGGGTTGAGCAGCGACGCCAAGGGGCTGGGCGAGTTGTGGGGTGGGTACGTCACCACCCACAAGGAGATCCGCGCGGCCGATGATAGGGGGCAGTGGGAGAAGGCGGTCACCCAGGCGACCGCCAAAGCCACCGGTTCGACCGGGAAGGGCGCCAACGCAGCCTTTGACGCCTACGATGTCAGCTCCGGCAAGGCGCTGACCTCGAGCAGCCGTTCGGCTTCCGACAGTCTTGCTTCGCCGCGCACCTGGCTGGCCTTCGCTGCCTGGCTCGGGCTGCTGGTGGGAGTCGCGGCCGCCGTGTCA
>JBDTMW010000329.1:0-2687 GCA_039934065.1 Actinomycetota bacterium
TCCTGATGGCGATCCTGATGGCGGCGCGTGCCTATGACAAGCAGGCCATCGACGGGCCGTACCTGCAGATCAAGGACATCGAGGGGTTCCGCCGGGTGGCAGGGCGGTCCGCGGCGCTCGGGTTCGACGGCAAGTGGGTCCTGCATCCTGGCCAGCTCGGACCGGCCAACGAGGTCTACAGCCCTCGCCAGAGCGACTACGACCATGCCGAGAACATCCTGGAGGCCTACGACTACTTCACGTCCGAGGCCGGTGGCAAGAAGGGCGCGGTCATGCTGGGCGACGAGATGATCGACGAGGCGTCGCGCAAGATGGCCCTGGTGATCTCGGCCAAGGGCAGGGCCGCTGCCATGACCCGTCAGGAGAAGTGGGCGAAGCCTTCCGAGTGACCGGCCGGCCGACCTCACCCTCACAGGCTCCCCGCCGTCTTGTTGCGGCTAAACCACCGGTTCAGGCGACTTACAGCGCTGATTCGGTGGTTTCGCCGCAACAAGCGCTGGTTGTTTAGCGGAACCGCTTGGCTAGCCAGCTCATCTGGGCTCCTGCATGACTGGTCCAGTACTCCGAGGTGTGGGCCCCGTCGTCGAAGGTCGCGGCGGCGGAGGGGAGCCCGCCCGCGAATGCCCGGGTGGCCACGATGAACGGGTCTTCGCGTCCGCAGTCCAGCCGAACGGGCATGGCGGCCAGGGTGGGTCTCCTGGCGAAGACATCGTTGCGGGCGAAGTCCTCGCTGTCGTCAAAGGCGCCGGGGGCGCTGTCGCCGGGCGACTGCCATAGCGCCGGGCTGACGGCGACCACCCCGGCGACCCGGCTGGGCCCGAGCGTGCTGGCCAGCAGAAGCGCGCCGTATCCGCCCATGGACCACCCGATCAGACCGATGCGGTCGGTGGCGAGCCCCTTGCCGGCCAGCAACGGCAGGAGGTCCTGCACGACCATGCGGCCGGTGTCGATTCCGGATTTCCTTGCGTGCCAGTAGAAGTCGCCACCGTCGACCGAAGCCACGGCCAGGCCGGTCGGAGCGACGAAGCGCTCGATGTGGACGTCGTTGAAGGGGAAGCCGGCATCACCGCCGTAGCCGTGCAGGGCGACCACCAGCGGTTGCGGCGTCGCGGGCGTGCCTTGGTGGGCAGGTCGGGCAAGACGCCATCGCACCTGCCTGTCCGGCCAGAAGCTCGAGGTGAAGGTGCCCTCGAGCAGGTCGACGCCTGCTGGCCTGTCCGTGCGGGCACCGCATCCGACGAGCCACGGCAGGGTGAGGGCGCCGGCCAATACCCCACGGCGGGTGATTCCGGTGCTCATGGCGGGAACCTATCTCTGTTCACCACCTCGACATGGCCGAGGCCATGAAGTCGCCGAACAGCTCCTCCTCGTCGACGGCCAGACCGCGGCTGACGAACCAGGCGCACATGTTGTGACAGTCACGGTGCAGGAACTCAGGGCCGCGCGGGTTGCCGATGACGTCGACGATCTGCGGCCAGTCGATGATCACGAGTCGATCGTCATGGAGCAGGACGTTGTATGGCGACAGGTCACCGTGGGCCCAGCCTCGCCGGGCCAGCTCACTCGTGGTGACGCGGAACTGCTCGAAGAGGTCGATGAGCAGTTCCGGCTCCGGGCGGGTCTGTGCCAGCCGTGGCGCCGCCCGCCCCTGGGTTCCGATGAACTCCATCAGCACCTCGGTGTCGTTGATCTGGACCGGGTACGGCACGGGCAGGCCGGCGCCCCACAGCTCGCCCAGGGCGCTGAACTCGGCAAAGGCCCACTGGCTGGAGATCATCTGCTTGCCGAAGTCGGTGCGCCGTGCCATGGCGCGCATCGTCCGGGTGCGCCGGACCCGGCGACCCTCGAGATATCCGGCGTCGCGGTGGAACATCCGATGGTCCGAGTCGCGGAACCGTTTGGCGGCCATATGGACACCGATATCGCTGCCGGGGACCCAGCGGCGGACGACATGGACGTCGGCCTCCTTGCCGGACTTGATGATGCCCAGATCCTGGTCCACGGCACCGAGGTCGGTGATGACCCAGGCTGGACGTGGGTTGGGACCGTGCTGGGCGCCGTCCCAGCTGGACCAGGTATCGCCTTCAGGCGGTCCGTCGGGAGTTGTGTCGACTGCAAAGATGCCGTCGCGAAAGTCAGATGTAAGAGCGGGTGGCTCCGTCTGCGTCATGCTGTTCGACGACTTGCCAGACCTGCTATGTGGTCCAAAACTGTTGTGCGACAAGGGAATCTCCAAGAAGGGGGAGGAGGTGAGCGCGGGCAGCACTCAGAACAGTTGTTGACATCTCACGGCCCTCCTTGGAAACGAGCGCACCCGGTCGGCGCGATCTCTGATTACAGGGTGGCGCGTTGGGCGACGTGCCGCAACCGAATATGAACGTGGGTGATGGTCCGTGGGGGTGATGTTCGCTGTGGTCAGTGTGGCCCGTGTCGGGACTCACACGACCGACCGCTGTGACGGCAAGCGAACGATTCGGCATACTTTCGGGTAGTCCCAGGAACCGACACTGGCACTCATCTAGGGCGGCATACCGCGATGGCACGACTGCAGCACACCGAAAGCCTGACCGACGAGCAGACCGAGCTGCTCAAGCTGGTGCGCCAGTTCGTGGACGAGCAGATCATTCCTGTGGCCATGGAGCTCGAGCGCAAGGACGAGTACCCGACCCAGATCGTCGAGGGCATGA
>JBDTMW010000330.1:0-2673 GCA_039934065.1 Actinomycetota bacterium
CGCTGAGCAGCTGGATGACCTGCTGGCGGACCCGGTTGAGGTCGGCGCCGAGCTTGACCAGCACCTGGGCAGCGACACCCTCGCCCTCACGGATCAGACCGAGCAGGATGTGCTCGGTGCCGATGTAGTTGTGGCCGAGCTGCAGCGCCTCACGCAGGCTCAGCTCGAGGACCTTCTTGGCGCGCGGGGTGAAGGGGATGTGACCGGAGGGGGCCTGCTGACCCTGGCCGATGATCTCCTGGACCTGTTCGCGCACCGCATCCAGGGAGATACCGAGGCTCTCGAGTGCCTTGGCAGCGACGCCTTCACCCTCGTGGATCAGGCCGAGCAGGATGTGCTCGGTCCCGATGTAGTTGTGGTTGAGCATGCGCGCTTCTTCCTGCGCCAGCACAACCACCCGGCGGGCCCGGTCAGTAAACCGTTCAAACATCGCTCTTGCTCCTCGCTATCGAGATACCTCGATGCTACTTGTGCTCAGCCACCCGCGCTCAAGGTGCGCCACACTGATGCGTGAACGGGACAACGACCCGGTATGCCGGTCTGTTCCCCTGGCCTGAGCCGCCTCGGCTCATGTTCGCCCACGGCGTATCCGACTCACCGTTGGTGACGGTCGGCCACCGGTGGCATAGTCAACAGCCATCGGGACTGCAACCGACCCCGTCGCCCAACGTTCACCACAACGAAGGAGTCCATCATGGCCACGACTCGCACCGCCCGCGCTCACTGGGAGGGCTCCCTGATAGAGGGCGCCGGCCAGGTCACCCTCGAGTCCTCAGGCGTCGGCACGTTTGACGTCAACTGGCCCTCTCGCGCAGAGCAGGCGAACGGCAAGACCAGCCCGGAGGAGCTGCTGGGTGCCGCACATTCGACCTGTTTCTCGATGGCGCTCTCGAACGCCCTGGCCAAGGCAGGGACGCCGCCCACCTCGATCGACACCTGGGCTGACGTCACCTTCCAGCCGGGCACCGGCATCACCGGGATCGTGCTCCGGGTGAACGGCTCCGTGCCGGGGATCACCGCGGCGCAGTTCGCCGAGGCCGCCGAGGTCGCCAAAGGCGCCTGCCCGGTGAGCCAGGCGCTCAAGGCCACGCCGATCAGCCTCGAGGTCGGGGACTTCTCCGGCTGAGACTCAGGTTGTTGAACCCCGGTCAGCGGCGGCGCTGACAGCGACCGCACCAGAACAGGTTGCGCCCGGCGACCAGCTGGGTGCGGACTGTGGAGCCGCACGCGTGGCAAGGCTCGCCGGTCCGTTTGTAGAGGTAGAAGCGTCGCTCGAACCGCTCACCGAGGCGCGCCCCGGTGAAGGCCTCTGTATGCGCCGCCGCCGAACCGTCCGCCACCTCGGCCAGCGCGTCGGCCACCTGGTCGTCCATCGTGACGATCTGGCCGAAAGCGACACCGAGCGGCATCAGCGTGGCCAGGTCGTCCCAGATGGCCCGCCAGGTGGCCGGCCGAATCTCACGACCCGGCCGGAACGGGTCGACCCGATGCCGGAACAACACCTCGCACCGATAGACGTTGCCGACGCCGGCCAGCACCGTCTGGTCCATCAGAAGTTCGGCAATCGGCCTGGTGCTGCGCAGGATCCGGCTCAGCGCCAGATCCGGGTCGGCGTCCCGCCGGAGGGGGTCGGGGCCCAGCCGAGCCTGGATCTCGTCCACCTTCTCCGGTGTGACGACCGCGCACACGGTCGGCGCCCGCAGATCCCCGACCCATGTGTCATTCAGCAGCCGGAGCCGGACCTGCCCCACGGGGGCGAGGTCGGCATGGTGACGCATGACGGAGAACTTGCCGATCAACCCGAGGTGGACGTTCAGCCAGCGTTCGCGCTCGAACTGGACGAACAGATGCTTGCCCCAGGCCGAGGCGCCGACCATGGTCAGCCCGTCCAGCAAAGCCGCGCCGCCCTCGAACCGGCCCTGGGGGCTCGAGACCGCGACCTGCGACCCTGCGAAGGCACGCTCGAGCCGTTCGGCCAGAGCGTGGGTCGTGTGACCTTCGGGCATCCGTTAGCCGGCCTCGCTGCGTGCGGCCTTGGCCCGCTCGACACTGCGCTGCAGCGCGGCCAGCAGATCCAGCACCTCGCCCGAGCTGTCCTTCGCCGCCGGGGTCTCGCGCACCTCTCCACCCTCGATCTTGGCTTTCACCAGCGAATCGACAGCCTCCTTGTAGTCGTCCTCATAGTCACCCGGAACGTAGTCCCCGGCCAGGGACTCGACCAGCATGTTGGCCATCGCCAGCTCGGCCGGCTTGGCGTCGGTCTCCTCACCCAGGCTGGCGAACTCAGGCGATCGGATCTCGTCCGGCCACAGCATGGTCTGCATGACGATGACGTCGTCGCGAACGCGCAGCACGGCGATGGTCATGCGGGCCCGGATCGAGACCGTCACGATGGCCATCCGGTCGGCGGACTTGAGCGCATCACGCAACAGCGCGTACGCCTTCACGGCAGTCTTGTCCGGCTCGAGATAGTAGGACTTGTCGAGCAGCATCGGGTCGATCTGGTCGGCAGGCACGAACTTGTCCACGGCGATCTCGCGGCTGCTCCGGGTCGGCAGGTCCGCCAGGTCATCGTCGGTCAGCACGACCATCTGGCCGTCCTCGGTCTCGTAACCCTTGGCGATGTCGTCATAGGACACCTGCTCGCCGTCGATGCTGCAGATCCGCTGGTAC
>JBDTMW010000331.1:0-2664 GCA_039934065.1 Actinomycetota bacterium
ATGCGCGGGTCCGGACGGAACCACGACTCCTGGCGGCGGGCAAGCTTGCGGGTCGCCGTGATCGTGTCCACAATGGCCTGCTCGGTGCTCAGCAGGCCGCCAAGATGTGCCAGCGCCTGCCCGTAGCCCAGGGCCTTGGACGCTGTCCGACCCTCGCGCAGTCCGGCAGCTTCCAGACGACGTACCTCGTCCAGCAGTCCCGCCTCCCACATCCGGTGAACCCTGGCTCCGATCCGTTCATCCAGGTCCGGTCTCGGCGACTGGAGGCCGATGGTGATGGCGGGGAGCTGATACTCGCGGGTTGGCAGGGTGGCCGAGAACGGTCGACCGGTGAGCTCGATGACCTCGAGAGCACGAACCACGCGACGCCCATTGTTGGGTTGCATCGCTTGTGCCGCAACCGGATCCACCCGTTCGAGCCGCTCAAACAGGGCCGTGGTGCCTACTTGTGCCAGCTCATCCTCGAGGCGTCGACGCACGGCAGGGTCGGTCGGTGGAATCTCGAGACGGTCGAGGACAGCGCGGAGATACAGCCCCGAACCGCCAGCCAGGATCGGTTGCCTGCTCCGGGCCATGATGTCGGCGAGGTCCCGCCGGGCCTCCCGCTGGTATGCCGCGACGTTGGCTTCATCGCGGACGTCCAGGACGTCGAGCTGATGGTGGACGATCCCCCGCCGTTCCTCGATCGACAGCTTGGCGGTCCCGATATCCATACCGCGATAAAGCTGCATGGCGTCGGCATTGATGATCTCGCCGTCAAGTCGCTCGGCGAGGTTGAGCGCAAGATCGGACTTGCCACTGGCGGTTGGCCCCACGACCGCGATGACTGGCACGGTCGCAGTCTTCCAGATGGGCTCGCGTCGCGAGATCAGGTTCGGACCACCTCGGCGCCCGATGGCCTCCGACGCCATGACGCCACGGCCCAGCCGACGCCGTACCGCGAACCTCTCCAGACCAGCTCGCCCACGCATCTGCCGTCCGCCGCGGCGATGAGGACGGGCCACACCTGAGGCCCGGTCGCGCCCAGCTCACGGCCGAGGTCGTCGTCGATCTGGGCGAGACGACGAGGGAGTCCTGACGCCAAGGCCTCACACACCTCGTCCTGGTATGCCGGTGCCCGTGAGTCCTCGGCCCGGGGGGCCTTGGGCCCGTGACAGGTCGCGCCATCGGCAACCACGATCAGGGCGATGGGCTTTCGATCCCTGCGTAGTTCTTCACCCAGAGAGGCCGCATCTGTTCCGCTGGTTGTCATCCACCGGGCCGAAGCCCATATGCCGGAGTGCTCGGGATGTGCAGCCACGTCGCGACTCGCCAGATATCGCGCGACCATCAAGGGCGTCGGCAGGTTTCGGGCGGCTGTCGCAGTCCGATCTCCCCCGGCCAGGGCAGGAACCACGACGTCGAGCCCGAAGCTGGCGAACGACACAGGTCCGACGGCGTCGAACTCCCCTGGCTCTCCGGGGCCCACCACTACGATCTGCGCAGAATCTGCTTCAGAGAACGACGGATCGGCTGACGCCGCAACGAGATCAGACACAGCGCGGGATAGGACAGCATCGGCGGCGTGCCGTAGCCGGTCGAGCTCGTGTGCGGCATCACCCATCAGGTCGGGGACGAGCGCCGGAGGTCCGGGGACGATGGCCGCGGTGATCAGCATGGTGTATCGGTCGATCAGCGACAGGTCGCAGCATGGACGGGGATGACCTGCGGCGCTCCGATGGACGGCATACCGAGAGTGACCGCGGGACGACCCGAGCCGGGCAGGTCCTGCAAGGCCTCCCACGCGTCGCCGCCTGCAGTGCGACGAACGGTGAAGGGGCCACCCTGAAGCCCGGAGTCGGCAACCAGGTGATGCGGCGCGGCGCGGGTCACGGCCACCTCGACGACATCGCCGGGGCGCGGTGCCTCGACCGCCTCTGGAACGGCGAAGTGCACGAGCCGGTTGTCGCGGGCTCGCCCGGACAACCGAGCGGTCGCGGCGTCTTTACGGCCTTCGCCGTTGGCTACGAGCACCTCGACCGTGCAGCCCTCGAGCTTGCGGTTCTCCGCCCAGGAGACCTCTTCCTGTAGTGCAAGCAAGCGCTCATAGCGTTCCTGGACAACCGCTTTAGGGATCTGGTCTTGCATCGTCGCAGCCGGCGTGCCCGGGCGGATGGAGTACTGGAAGGTGAAGGCGCTGGCGAAGCGCGATGCCCGCACGACGTCCAGCGTTGCCTGGAAGTCGTCTTCGGTCTCGCCGGGGAAACCGACGATCAGGTCGGTCGTGATCGCGGCGTCGGGGATGTGCTCTCGAACGGTGTCGAGGATGTCGAGGTACCTGGCGCTGCGGTACGACCGACGCATCACCTTGAGCACCCGGTCCGAGCCTGACTGCAGCGGCATGTGCAGACTCGGCATCACGTTGGGCGTCTCCGCCATCGCCAGAATGACGTCGTCGGTGAAAGCCGCCGGGTGCGGGCTGGTGAAGCGCACCCGCTCCAGCCCCGTGATCTGCCCGCACTCGCGCAGCAGCTTGCCGAACGCCAGCTTGTCGCCGAACTCCACTCCATAGGTGTTGACGTTCTGCCCGAGCAGGGTGATCTCGATGACTCCCTGAGCCACCAGCGCCTTGACCTCCGCGAGGATCTCGTCCGGGTGGCGGTCCATCTCCTTGCCGCGCAGGGC
>JBDTMW010000332.1:0-2661 GCA_039934065.1 Actinomycetota bacterium
CATCGTCATCGGCACGGTCGGCACCCTGGCCACCTGGGCCAGCGTCGGCTACATCAACGCCGAACTGGTCCACGGACACACAGACCAAAACGGCGCGAACCTCTATGGCGTCCTGGTGCCCATCTTCCTCTCTGCGATGTCGCTCGCGGTCCTGGCCAACAACATCGGTGTGATGTGGGTGGCCATCGAAGCCACCACCGTGGCAACAGCATTCCTCGTCGGACACCGCCGCACCCGGGCCGCCGTCGAGGCGACCTGGAAGTACGTCATCATCTGCTCCGTCGGCATCGCCCTGGCGTTCCTGGGCACCGTGCTCCTCTACTTCGCCAGCCTGCACGCCGGCGCGTCGAGCGCAAACGCGCTGGACATCGACGTCTTGCTCGCCCATGCCTCCGCCCTCGATCCCGCCGTGACCCACCTGGCCGCAGGGTTGTTGCTCCTCGGGTATGGCGCCAAGGCCGGGCTGGTCCCCTTCCACACCTGGCTCGCCGATGCGCACAGTCAGTCCCCGGCGCCGGTATCGGCCTTGATGAGCGGTGTGCTGCTGTCGGTGGCATTCTCGGCGCTGCTTCGCGTCAAGTCCGTTGTCGACCTGGCTCTGGGCACCGGATTCCTGCGCGCCGGACTGTTGGTCATCGGGCTGCTCACCCTGCTCATCGCCGCCTCCATGCTCGTGGTCCAGACCGACTTCAAACGGATGCTGGCCTACTCCTCCATGGAGAACATGGGGCTGGTTGCCGTCGCAGCGGCCGCCGGAACCAGGCTGGCAATAGCCGCGCTGCTGCTACACGTGCTGGCTCACGGGATCGGCAAGACGCTGGTCTTCCTTGCTTCGGGACAGCTCCAGGCCGCTCACGACTCCACCGCCATCGGTGAGGTCACCGGGGTGCTGGCCCGATCGCGCCTGGTTGGCGGGGCATTCGCTGTCGGGCTCGCGGTCCTGCTCGGACTACCACCGTTCGCCATGTTCGCCAGTGAGCTGTCCATCTCCCGCGCGCTCGCGAACGCCCACCTCGAGTGGGCGCTCGGTGCCGCATTGCTTTTCGTAGCCATCGCCTTCGCCGCACTCGTCCGCAACGGCAGCCGGATGTTGCTCGGCCCCGCAGACCCAGGCGCACCCGCAATCACCGCCCCTCGCTCCGTCGCCGGCGCGATGGTGATCGGCATCATCCTGAGTGTGGTCCTGGGCCTGACTGCCGGACCTCTCACCGGGCTCTTCCATAACGCTGCCACCATGATCGGAGCCGCACCATGACTGCCGAACCCACCATGAACGGCACACCGGCCGGGGTGCACCGCGTCGCCCGGACCATGGCACCGGTCAGGCTGGCCGGACAGGCAGCGTCGCTGTTCGCAGAGGGCTTCCGGCTCGCGCTGGTCGCGGCACACGACGACGGCGACACCTTGCGCGTGGTCTACCTGTTTCTCGCCGGGGCTCCAGACCGGCGCATCGAGCTGGAGGTCACCATCCCGGCCGAGGACCCGCAACTGCCGTCGCTGGCGTCGTTGTCCTTCCCCGCCTCGCGATTCGAACGCGAGATGCACGACCTATACGGGATCGTGCCGGTCAACCACCCGCTGCCCCGCCGACTGGTCCGGCACGCACACTGGCCCGCCGGCTGGTACCCCATGCGCCACGACGCTGGACCGCCACCGCCCTTCATCGACACTGAGGCCTACCCCTTCCTTGCTGTGAAAGGCGATGGGGTCTATGAGATCCCCGTCGGGCCCGTCCACGCGGGAGTGATCGAGCCCGGGCACTTCCGCCTGGCCGTCGTCGGGGAGAGCATCCTCAAGCTCAAGGCCCGGCTCTGGTTCACCCACCGTGGCGTCGAGAAGCTTTTCGAGGGGCTCGACGCGACCGGCGCCACCCATCTTGCCGAACGCATCAGCGGTGACACCTCTGCTGCCCACGGGCTGGCCCACAGCCTCGCTGTCGAGGACGCTCTCGGCATAGTCATGCCCGAGCCGGCCCATCGCCTACGTGCCCTAGTTCTTGAGCTCGAACGCCTCTACAACCACGCCGCCGACCTCGGCGCGCTGGCCAACGACACGGGATTCTCCCTGGCCAACGCGCACGCGCTACGGATCCGCGAGGAGCTGCTCCGGATCAACGACGCCACGACCGGACACCGACTGCTCCGCGGTGCCATCAGCCCCGGCGCCGTCGACCTGCTGTCCCTGCCAGACCCGGGCAAGCTGACGGAGCTGGCCGCGGACCTTGCAGAAGTCTGCCGGCTCACCCTCGCCAACACCGTGGTCCGTGACCGCTTCACCGGCACCTCGGTCCTCACCCGCGACCAGGCCCGGGATCTGGGCTGCCTGGGCTACGTCGCCCGCGCCAGCGGTCTCGTCACCGACGCACGGCTGGACCACCCCACCACCGGGCTTCCCGTCACCCCGGTCACGAGTACCCACGGAGACGTCCTCGCCCGGTTCACCGTTCGCCTCGAGGAGTTCGCAGCCGCCACCAGCCTCGCGGTTCACCTGATCAGTACCGCCGACCAGCTGAGCTACCGAGGTTCGGTCCTCGGTGACCCTGACAACGGTGCTGCGGTGAAGGGTGACACGCAGGCAGGCGCAGCCGAGATCGCTGCAGGCGCGTCGCGCAGCGGGGTCGGCATCGTCGAGGGGTGGCGCGGCACGATCGTCCACCGCGTC
>JBDTMW010000333.1:0-2645 GCA_039934065.1 Actinomycetota bacterium
ATTTACACCACCTCAGGGGACTCAGCCGGTGGCGGGCGCCTTCTGGAGGAGAACGCTGGCGGCTGAATACGGCCTGACGGCGATTCGGTAGCGGCCGTATGTGTCCCGCTGCATTGTCGCGTGGGGCGTCTCGTCCAGGTCGGCTGCCCACGCACTGAAGGACTCATCGCAGGCCAGCTCGGCGTCGACCGTTTCTGTTGTGGGATTGACGAGCCGCACGACGGTGTGGCGACCGTCCTCACCGGGCTTGGTCGCTGCCAGCAGTGCACCAGCAACGCTGAGGTAGGAGTGGCTCGCGGCCGGCGCGGGGCGATCGACACCCAGCTGGAGCGCGCGCAGCGGAGCCCGGTGCTCGGCAGCGGCGCGGGCAAGCGCCATACCGGATGCCTGCCCGACCCGGAGGGTCCAGCCGAGACACTGCGGTCCCTGACACTGCGCTCCGGGCACCTCGTAGGTGGGGCCGGCCGAGGCGGTTCGCGTGGTCAGGTCAGGACGGGACAGCCACCCGACACTGCGGAGCAGGGTGATGGCCAGCTCGGTGTTCCCTTCGTCGTCGCGCAGGCCCTGCGCCTCGGGCAGGCCGGAGACCAGGATGGCGATGCTGTCCGTCCCGCTCCCGGCGGTGGCGAGCGTCTGGATGGGCGCGACACCGATGGGGGCCTCGTGCAGCGCCTCGGTGGGCAGCGGGCCGACCGGCGGGCCGACGGGTCGCTCGACCGCGGACAGGTGCGCGTCCCCGGACCACGTGTCCGGAGCCCCGGGAACGGGGAAGTGGACGCGTAGCCGGTGGTCGTTGACGGTGTTGTCCAGCTGCAGCTGCCACTGTAGGTCCGGCAGGCCGGACCACGCGGTGACGGTGACCTGTGCGGTCACCGGGGTGGTCTCGTTGGAGCGTCCGGCCCGGTCGTCGGTCAGTCCCCGGGGCAGCTCGAGCGATGCCGTCAGCTGGATCTGGGCGCGGGCGGGGGTCGTTCGGGTCTGGCAGGCCCCCACGGTGGGGGTGACCAGCGTGTCGGACTGTGGCGGGTCGTAGTTGTAGGTGTCACCGCGGTCACCGCCGTCGACGAGCCGGCCGAGCCCGGAGTGGACCTGTCCGGTGGGGCCGGTCACCGACACCGAGGCGTCGTCGGCGACCTCGAGGTGCTGCGACCCGATGGTGAGCGTGTTGCCGTCGTCCCATCCGGGCTGGGCCGGTGCGACGTCGCCGAGCCGGACCCGGTATGTCGCCCAGCCCAGGGGTGGCACGTCGGCGGCCACGAAGGCCAGCCGGTGCCGGGCGCCCTCCACGTTGTCCGGAAAGAGGTCGAGGTCCGCCTCGAAGGCCCGGACTGGCCCGAGGGTCTCGAGGTCGAAGGGCACCGGCCGGCCGGCAGGGTCGAGCACCTGGACGGGAAAGCGTCCCGGTGCGGTGAGCAGGTCCGCGATCACGCCCTGTGTAACCGGTGCGCCGTGAGGGTTGAGAACGGCGATGTCCGTGGTGTCGCCGGCGAGCTCCTTGTTGATCCGGCCGTCCAGGCCGAGCCGCTGGAGCGAGCGGGCAAGGAGGTACTCGCCGAGCTGGGTGACCCGTTCGTAGCGGACAGCGGTCTGGCGGTGCACCTCGTCGATGGAGCACCCGCAGACGGAGTCGTGCGCGGCGTTCTGGATCAACAGCTCCCACGCGTGGGTGAGCAGCCGGCGCTCGTTGGTGAGGTCGGCGTCGGTGTGCAGCTCGGCCATCGCCAGGTATGGCTCTGCCCAGCGTTCCAGGAGCGTCTGGGCGGCGGCGTTGGCCTGTTTGAGCGGCATCCGCGTCGACAGGGTGCTCGCCAGCAGGAAGCCGAGCCGGCCCCCCGGGTAGCGGAGCTCGCCGTCGACGACCGGCAGCCCGGTGGTCTCGTGCAGGGTGGCGAAGTGCTCGGCCAGGGTGGCCTCCCGCAGGCGGACGCCGCCGGTGGCGAGCTCCGGGCCCTGATCGGCCAGGCTGTGCGGCATCAGGTGGTCGCCGCCGTTGAGGAGGACCCAGGGGCCGGTCGGGCGGCGTTCGGACTCCCCGGCGAGGAACTCGGTGAGCCGCTCCGGGGCGCGCTGCGGGTCCCACAGCACGGCGGCCTCGTGGTAGCCCTGGTGCAGCGCGACCAGCTCGTCCCCGCTCGGGGCGCGCCAGCGGAATACCGCGTGCTGCGGTGGAGCGCCGCGCCACACGAGGGCGGTGTCGATGCCGAAGCCGCGCAGGATCGTCGGCAGATCGGGCGGGTGGCCGAAGATGTCGGGGCAGTACCCGACCGGCGCGAGCTCGACGCCCAGCCGCCGACCCCACCGGCGGGCCGCCAGCAGGTTGCGGATGATGCTCTCGGCGCTGATGAGCTGGTTGTCCGACAGCACATGCCAGGGCCCGAGCGTGAGCTGCCCGGTCCGGGCCAGTGCGACGATGCGCTCCTCCAGGTCTGGGCGCATCTCCAGCACGTCGGCGACCGTGATGGTCTGGCCGTCGAGGTGGAAGTGGCGCATCCGCCCGGTCTCGAGCTGCTCGCACACCCGCTCGACGAGCTCGACCAGCCGGGCCCGGAACTGCTCGTGGGGGCGATACCACTCCCGGTCCCAGTGCACGTGGTTGACGACATTCAGCACCTCGGTGCTTGGTGGGGTGCTCGGTGGGGTGCTCG
>JBDTMW010000334.1:0-2634 GCA_039934065.1 Actinomycetota bacterium
CTCCGGTCCACGGTTAACAGAACGTCCGGTCACGCTCATTCCGAGCGTCTTAGTGTAGAAGGCAACGCTTGCTGCCACATCAGCGACGCTGAGGGCGGAGTGGTCGATCCCAAGGCAGTTTCCGCTTGCTGCCGGCTCGCGCCAACGTTGGGCGCCAACGCCGGGCGGGAACACGGTGCGGTGGAACTCCAGCGGGGACACCCCAAGGAAGCCGCCCAGCAGCTCGCGAACGCCGTCCTGATCAACCGGACGGACGCCGACGCGCTCTATCTGCTCGGCAAGGCGCTCATCGAATCCGGTGACGCGAAGTCCGGCATCGATGCGCTCCACCTGGCCATCGCCCTCGTGCCGACCGGATGGTGCGACCCCTACGCCGAGCTCTCCACCGCCTACACCGCGCAGAAGGACACCGCCGGCGCCGCGTACGCGGGCGGGATGGTGGCCCTGTGCGAGAAGCGCTACGCAGAGGCGAAGACGCAGCTCACGACAGCCTCATCCGGCACGAACGCACTCGACGCGTTCATCGGCCTCGGCCTGCTGGCCGAGGAACAGGGCGACTACACCGCCGCCGCAGATGCCTACGGCAAGGCCCTCGCCAAGGATCCAGCGAGCTTCGCCGCCACGACCGGGATGGGTCGCGTCGGCGGGGCCAGCCAGGTACACGCGTCGCCGTCGCCGAGCGCGTCGGGAGGCGAGTGACATGACCGACATCGCGACACCGGGCGTCGTGCCCGCACCGGTCCCAGACATCGCCGCCGCTCCCATCGTCGAGGAACCGGCCTCTGGTGACGGCGGTCCACCGGTCGCCGGCGAGGAGCCGCCGCAGCATCGCCGACGACGGCGCGCGTTGCTCATCTTCCTGATGCTCCTCCTGGGCGCCTTCCTCCTGTTCACCGGTTGGTACCTGATCTACCGGAAGCCGGTCACCGAGCTCCCGCTGCCCGGCGTCACCGTCGAGGACCTGCCCCAGTACAAGTTCAGCATCTACGGCGTGACCGCCCCGACGGGCGTCGCGGTCAACGCCGATGGCAGCCGGATCTATGCCACGCAGACCGAGGGCGATCCGATGGTCGTCGAGTTCGACGGCTCCGGCAAGCAGATCGCCTCACTCAAACCGCCGGTCGACGTCAAGGGCAACCACGTCCCGGTCTATGTCGCCTTGAACCCGACCAGCGGTGACGTCTACGTCAGCGACCGGGGCACCGGCGCCATCTACGTCTACGCAGCGGACGGCGGCTACCGCCGGACCTTCGACCCGGGGCCCGAGCTGAAGGGCTGGGCGCCGCTGGGTCTCGCGTTCGACGCCAGGGGTCATCTCTTCGTGACCAACATCGGCAAGCCCTACCAGGCGGTCCATGAGTTCGGCCCGGACGAGCAGTTCATCCAGACCTTCGGCAAGCCGGACGAGCTTGACTTCCCGAACGGCGTTTCCGTCGATGGCGGCGGGAACGTCTACGTGACCGACAGCAACAACGGCCGGCTGGTCGTCTTCGACCCGACCGGCAAGCGGGTCAGCCTCGTCAAGCGCGGAGCTTCCGAGGCGGATCTGGGCCTCCCGCGCGGATCGGCCATCGATGACGCGAGCCGCTTCTACGTCGCCGACATCTCCCTCCACGGAGTCCAGATCTATCACACGGTCGTGCCCGGCGACCGCACACCCAAGTACATCGGCCGGTTCGGCGTGGAGGGATCCGCCGACGGCGCGTTCCTCTTCCCCAATGCCGTGGCCGTCGACGGTCGTTCGCGCATCTACGTCGCGGACTGGCGCAACGGCCGCATCCAGGTCTGGGGCTACTGAGATAGATACCGATGAGTGACAGGAGCAGGGAGGTGCCAGGAGACACACGAACCACGCCGATCGGCGCTACGACAACAACCCGCAATGCAAGAAAGGAGGTGAGGACGGTGAAACGACTAGCACTGCTGATCATCAGCGGCGCCGTTTGGCTGTTCCTTGCCGCGATCCCCGTCTTCGCTGACGGGGGCCCGCACGTCCTGACCGTGAACAACGGTTCGGCCGGCATCACCGCTGACAGCTGTGCCGGCTGTCACCGAGCCCATACCTCTACCAGTCCGACCGGCATGCTGCTCACCGACCCGTCCGCAACGATCACCGCCTACTGCCGCTCGTGCCACGGCGCGACCGGTGCGGGCGCGGCGACCGACGTCGACACCGGTGTCCAGTACACGGACGCAGGTTCTCGTATCGTCAGCACCGGCCCGACCATCGGTGCCCTCCGGAGCGGTGGATTCTTCTCCGCCCGGATCGGCAGTGCCGATGGGAGCCGAAACCTCGCCACAGCCGGCGCTGAGACCAAGAACGCCTTCATCCCAGTGGGGCCCGCGAAGCCCGTCACGTCCGCACACCTGGCACTGCCGGGGAACGGCCTGACGGCGACGAACATCCTCTGGGGCAACGGCGTGCAGAACAGCTCGGTCTACGGCCCGACGCTGGCGGCGTCCATGGAGTGCACGAGTTGCCATAACCCGCATGGGAACGGCAACTACCGCATCCTCGACACCTTGCCGGCCCCGGGTGTGGCCAAGACCGGTACTCCGGTGGCCGCAGCCGTGGTCGTCCAGGCCCTGGTCGGCACACGCAACGCCACTACGACCCCGCCCTCCTATTCAGCG
>JBDTMW010000335.1:0-2624 GCA_039934065.1 Actinomycetota bacterium
GGCCATCGCAGCGATGCAGGTGGCCGGCGGCATGGACTACCTCGTCGACCTGGCCGACCGAATCCTGCGCAGGAACCCCAAGCACCTCACCTTCCTTGCCCCGGTCATCACCTACCTGATGACCCTCATGGCGGGCACCGGTCACACTGCGTTCTCGACGATGCCCGTCATCATCGAAGTGGCCAAGGAGAACAACATCCGTCCGTCGCGGCCGCTCTCGGTGGCCGTCGTGTCCTCGCAGATTGCCATCACGGCTTCGCCGATCTCAGCCGCCGTGGTGTTCTTCTCCAGCACGCTCGAGAAGCAGGGCATCGGCTACCTCCAGCTCCTCGCGGTGGCCATCCCGTCTACCTTCCTCGCCTGCATGGCGACGGCCGCGATCATGATGCTCGTCGACAAGGTCCGGGGCAGCACGGAGCTCAGCACCCATCCCGAGTACCAGCGGCGTCTTGCCGAGGGCACCGTGACGGCCACGAAGCGCGAGGCACGTGAGATGGCGCCCAAGGCCAAGCTTTCTGTGCTGATCTTCCTCGCCGGCTTGCTCAGCGTGATGGCGTACGCCACCGCGATCAGCAAGAACGTCGGCCTCATCACCGATCCGGTCATGACCCGTGACCAGGCGATCATCGCCTTCATGTTGTCGACCGCCGCGATTATCGTTCTCGCCTGCAAGGCGCCGACCGAAATGATCCTCAAGGCGTCGACGTTCAAGTCGGGAATGAGTGCGGCCATCTGCGTGCTGGGTGTCGCCTGGATGGGCACCACGTTCGTGAGCGCCCACGAGAAAGAGATCATGAGCTTCTCCGGTGACCTCCTCAGGAACCAGCCGTGGCTGCTCGCCGTAGTTCTGGTCTTTGCCTCGGCCCTGCTCTACTCGCAGGCCGCCACGACCAAGGCACTCATGCCGACGGCCCTGGCAATCGGTGTCGCGCCGTTCGCAGCGGTGGCGGCATTCCCCGCTGTATCGGCGCTGTTCATCCTCCCGACGTACCCGACGCTTCTGGCGGCGGTGCAGATGGACGACACCGGGACCACCCAGATCGGCAAAGCGGTGTTCAACCACCCCTTCATCGTCCCGGGGCTGATCAACATCGCGATCGCTGTCGGGTTTGGGTTCCTGTTCGGATCGTTCATTCTCTGAGCAGTCCTTCGCCCAGCACGCCACACGCCCGGTCGCCTGACGACCGGGCGTGAGGTGTGTCCGGGACGTCCGGACGCGGACCTGGTATCAGGCGCTGACCTCGATGGTCACCTCGATGGTGGCCTCATCGCCACCGCTGACCTCGACGGAGCAGGAGTACTGCTCTCCGGCCGAGAACGACGCGGCGTCCAGGTCAACCGCTATGGTGACCGGCCGCTCTTTCCCGCTGGGCACGGTGACTGTGGTCGGCGAGACGTCCAGGCCAGCACCAACAAGAGCACCCGAAGAGTCGACGATATCGCCGGCGCTGAGCAGTATCCGACGCGGACGGGGGTGCTGGTTGGCCACCGTGACCGTTCCCTCAGCCCGCCCACCGACCGGTCCCCGAAGCCTCACCCTGACCCTGCGCCCGCCTGCATCATGATCGGTGACTCCTGACGAAGGCCCATTGCCCGACCGTGGATACGTGGCCTGGGGTCCGCCCCCCTCAGGCATCACGTGGCCGCGAGTCGACTCCGCGGCACCCGCCCAGGCGCCGGAGGTAGGCCGAGTGCCCGGCTTCCTGCCGGCTGCTGCCATCTCGCGGAGAACGGTCGTGGACACGCTCTTGCCGAGGGCGACGAGGTCGGTCGCGTAGTCGATGCCAAGCTCGCCCACTGTTCGCCAGTATCGGGCGCCCTCGCGCGAGACCGCCTCGACGTACGCCTTGCCGGCGCTGGCGCGGTCGAGGTCCCCGGACATCGTCCCGCGTGCCAGGTCGATCGACTGCTTGGCCAGACTCGCCTGGGTCTGCATGGTGGTCCGGGCCAGGTCAGCAAGCCTGGCCAGGGCCTGCTCCGCCGCTTTCGCTGCCGTTGCCGCCGCCGTGGTTGTCGACGCTCTTTCGTCGGTCATCGTCTGTCCTTGGGGTGTCGTCCTTCACGAAGGTGCCGTGGTTTGTCAGCAGCAGCAACCGCAGTCGCAGGGCAGCACGACCGCGTCGCAGCTCGCCGGATGCACGACGACGGCGACCCGCTGAGGTCGGGCGCAACCCTCGAAGCGAACGTCGGCATAGGCGCTGGCACACGAGTCGACGTCACAGTCGAGCTGCCGGTCCATCAGCACATCGCCTTTGGTGTCGGCGCCGGTCTTGTTCTTCTGGTCGCCAGCGGTGCCGTCGTTTTCGTCCTTGACGTTCTCGCAGATGCCCCGCACCAGGAGCCTGAGGCGGACCACCCGCTTCTCGCATGGCTGCAGGGTCAGCGACTCCCCGGCGTCGATCACTGACCGCACCTCGAGACGGCCACCGTCGCACACCTGCCAGGGTCCCACCGCAATGGTCACCTCACGGTCTCGCCGCCAGGGATTGCGAAGCAGGAACGGTATGACGCGTTGCTCGCCCGCTCTCGCGTGCAGCACCACGTCAGCGTCGGGAATGCAGCAACGACAGGCGTCTTTGCAGTCAGAGTCAGAGTCACAGCCGCAGTCGCACGAGGTGTGGTCG
>JBDTMW010000336.1:0-2588 GCA_039934065.1 Actinomycetota bacterium
TCGGAGTCTCCACGGCCCGGCTCAGCCCGGACCAGTGGAGCCCGCCGCTGTCGCTTGTCGCTGGCGGCATGATCGTGTGTTCCTCACCTACGAAGGCTTCGAGCTGGTCGCCAACGCGGCCGAGGACGTCGTCGACCCGGGCCGGACGCTGACTCGGGCGTACTACATCTCCGTGCTGTTCGTCATTGTGCAGTACGTGCTGGTGGCCGTCGTCGCAGTCGGGTCCGTCCCGGTCTCTCAGCTGGTGGACGCGAAGGACTACGCGCTCGCGGTCGCCGCGCGTCCTGCGCTGGGGTCAGCCGGGTTCGTCCTGATCGGCATCGCGGCGATGATCTGACAGCGTCGGCGATCAACGCGACGCTCTACGGCTGCGCGCGCATGACGTACACGATCGCCAAGGCGCGTGAACTCCCGGCGCAGCTTGTGCGACCGATCTGGAACCAACCGCTCGAGGGGCGTGCGTCGGGGCGCTCTCGGCGTTGCTGGCCAAGAGCAGTCTCGGCTCTGCGGCGGTGTCGTTCGCGATCGAGGCGGTGTTCCGGCGGTTCTCCGGGCGAGGGTTGCGGGCCTAGGGGGAGCCCGCCGGCGTCAGCCGATGGGCTCGAGCCGTCTGTGGGTGAGCAGAGACAGGCCAAGTCCCACTGCACCCCAGAGGGCGAGCACCGTGAGAGCGGCTGCCGATGCCGCGCCGTCGAAGAATGCGACTGAACGCAAGGCGGCGTTGGTGGCACCGACGGGCAGGTATTGGGCGAGTTGGCCCCAGGGTGTCGGGACAAGCTGCCAGGCCGTCGTCGCGCCGGAGAACGGGAATCCGACGAAGAAGACAACCAACGCGCTCACGACGGCGCCGGCGGGGCCGCCAACAGCCACGAGACCGGTGGTTGCTGATGCCATGGCCAACGCAGCCAGGGTGATGACGGCCGCGTTGGAGAGCCAGGACCCGGTGAGCCCGCCGAGCAGTGTCTGGATTGCCAGGGTCGACAGGGTGCCAGCGAGCACGGCATACATCGCGAGGGCACCGAGTCGCAGCCTGCGCGTCCCAGCGAGCAACCCGATGACCGCACCCGCTGCGATGGAGGTGAGGGTGATCGGGATCAAGGCCGTGGGAAGCGCAGCGCCATGGGGGTCGTCGGCTGGGTTCGGCACGAGCTCGGTGACAGTGACGGCGGCCTGCGGTAGTGCTTGCTTCAGTGCCGCCGGAATGGACTGGGTCAGCGCCTGGGCGACCGCCGCGCTCGCGGCGGCCGCCGTGTAGAGAGTGGCTCCGGTCGTGGACAGGGACAGGGCCCCGTACACCTTCCGGTCGGTGACCGCGGCGCGGGCTGCCGCGTCGTCGGCCAGCTTCGTCACGGTGAATGCGCCAGGCTGGGCCTGCTCGAGACCCTGGACCAGTGAGTCCACCGCCGGCTTCGGGCCGGCCACCGCGAACGGCAGGTCGTGCGGGGCCGAGCGGGAGGACGACCACGCGAACAGCAAAACCAGGAGGAGTTGCACCGCGGCGATGATGCACACGGCCAGCGCTACGTGGCGCGAGGGCTGTCCGGGAGTCCTGCCCTTGGGGCTTGCGGCCGTCGGTCCTGGTTTCGACATGTCCCAACCTCCACTAATGAAGAACGTTCGTTCGCCTTGCGATTGTGGCCCGGTGGATCCGGCATGTCAAGAACGGTCGTTCGCTTATGATGGGGTCCATGCCACGGATCAGCGAACGACAGCGGCAGGCCCGGCGCCAGCAGATCCTTGACGCTGCGCGCGGAGTCTTCACGCTCAATGGCTTCCACGCCACCTCGATGGACGACATCATCGCCGCCGCCGGGATGTCTTCGGGCGGGGTCTACCGGTACTTCGCCGGCAAGGACGCGATCATCACCGCGATCGCCCAAGAGGTGGTGGGCGGCATCACTGCCACCGTGAGCGACCTGCTGGGCGAAGACCGGCTTCCACCTTTGGGTGACGTCCTGCGCCGTCTAGTCATCCAGATCGACACCATCGCTGACGGACCCGGCCGGCTGGCTCTGCAGGTGTGGGGTGAGGCTCAGCGTGACCCAGAGATCGCGCGGCTAGCGGCGGTCGAGGCGACGGTCCTGCGCTCAGCAGTGATCGATCTCGTCCGTCGTGCCCGCGCCGCCGGGCAGCTTCCGGAACACACCGACGTCGAGGCGCTCGGTCAGGTGCTGTTCTCGCTCATTCCCGGTTATCTTTTACAGAAGCGCATCATCGGCGACGTCAATCCCGCACGGTATGCCGACGCGATGGATGCCATGCTCCGGTTCAGGTAGTACCTGTTGATGGCCTCGTACCGAGGAGCGTCGCATCACTCATATGATGGCGCGTGACCTGGAGGGAGGACCAGATGGACCAGGATTGGCCGGCATCGGTGACACCGTTGGACGCTGCCACCCCGGACCTAGCCCTACTGGTTGCCACGCGCCGACGCCTGCATGGCATCGCCGAGTGTCTGATGGCCGGACCCCAACGACGGGCCGGTGGCCGATTTACGTTGCGGGTGACGCCGGGCGGCTTTGCCACGACCGGTGCTCCGGCGCTTCGCCTGGACGGCACCGACCTCGTTGTCGACGAGAGCATGAGGG
>JBDTMW010000337.1:0-2577 GCA_039934065.1 Actinomycetota bacterium
AGGATTATCACTCTCATGGTGAGAGTGCTAACCCAATGATTAGCACTCGACCCCCCCGAGTGCAAATGCCGACCCGTATGGCGGACGGCACCAAAGGCGTGCGGGCCGCTGGCCCTGCACTCAGGCTCCTTTGGACGGGCGGCGCGGCCGCGCCCCTTCCGTGCCCTGCAACCAGCCCTACTGGCCCTGCCAGAGGCAGGATCCTCAGAGCTGGACGCCGAGCCGCCGGGCCGAACGGGCACGCTGGCGGGTCGCGCGAAGCCGGCGCAGACGCTTGATCAGCATCGGGTCGGCCGCCAGCGCGATCGGGCTGTCGATCAACAGGTTGAGCACCTGGTAGTAGCGCGTGGCGCTCATGTCGAACAGCTCGCGGATCGCCTGTTCCTTGGCGCCGGCATACTTCCACCACTGACGCTCGAAGGCGATGATCTCGCGGTCGCGGTCGCTCAGCTCGCGCAACGAGACGATCTCGATCTGTGCTGCGGCGTCCATGTGGTCCTCCGGATAGCGTGGCGTTCGAGCCCAATGGTAGCCGCCAAATGACACCGATGTCATTCTCTTCGGGCGGCCCGCTCGACCAGCTGACCGGCGTTTCGTCACCCCTGTCACACCCGTCCCGCTGGCCTCAGATGTACCCGATCCCTGCCGCCTGACGTCAGGTCATCGTGTCCAGGATCGCGGTGATGTCATCCTCGGTGGTGGTCGGGTTGACGATCGCGAAACGCGCCACGGTCTCACCCTCGTGCGAGGTCGGCACGACGAAGGCGAGCTCCTCGGCCAACAGTTCATCGCTCCACGCGTAGTAGTCCTCGCTCTCCCACCCGAGCCGGCGGAAGACCACCACGGACAGGTCAGCATGGCGCAACGCCTCCAGATAGGGACGCCGGGCGATCTCGGCCTCGGCGAACCGCGTCACCTCAAGGGTTCGCTCGATGGCAGCCGTGTAGGCCGCAGTTCCGTGGGTGGCCAGTGAGAACCACAACGGCAGCCCGCGAGCGCGACGGGTCAGGCCGATCGAGTAGTCGGTCGGGTTCCACTGCGCGGCGTCGGTCAGCACGTCGAGATACGAGGCCTTCTGGGTGTGCGCCGCGCGGGCGAGAGCGGGCTCGCGATACAGCAGGGCACAGCAGTCGAACGGCGCGAAAAGCCAGTTGTGCGGGTCGACGATGAACGAGTCGGCCTGCTCGATCCCGGTATAGAGGTGACGGACCGACGGCGCTGCCAGACCCGCACCGCCGTAGGCACCATCGACGTGGAACCAGATGCCGTACTCACGACAGACCTGCGCCACAGAGGTGAGATCGTCGACGATGCCGAAGTTCGTGGTGCCCGCGGTCGCGACAACGGCGAAGAAGGTCTCAGGCCCCTCGGCTTCCAGAACCGCGCGCAGACTGTCGCCGCTGAGCCGCTGTTGCTCGTCGCTGGGGACGCCGACGAGCTCGGCGTCCATCACGTCGCACCCGGACTGGATCGAGGAGTGTGCGCCAATCTGCGCGGCCACTTTGGAGGGCCGCGGGCCAGCAGAACCAGACTCGGTATGCCGTGTCCGCGCGGTCGTACGGGCGGTCACCAGGGCCGACAGGTTGCCGATCGTGCCACCGGGAACGAAGACGCCCCCAGCTTCGGGCGGCAGCCCAGCACAGTCGGCGATCCAGCGCAGGGCGGCGTTCTCGGCAAAGACGGCGCCGGCACCCTCCAGCCACGACCCGGCATAGATACCCGATGCCGCCACGACCAGGTCGAACATCGCGGCAGCCTCGGTCGGCGCGCACGGGATGAACGACAGATAACGCGGATGGTCGTTCGACAGGCAGGCCTTGGCCAGCTCGTCGCCGAAAAGCCTGAGCGCAGCCAGGCCGCCCATGCCGTCGGGGGTGATGGTGTTTCCGGCGACGGCCTCGAGCTCGTCGAGGGTCTTCGGCCCATCCAACGGCACCGGTTGCATTCGCATCCGTCGCTCCGCATAGGTCAGGATCGCGTCGCCCAGGGCTTCGGTGTCCGCGTCGAATCGATGCACTTCCGGAGTCTATGGCCGGCTCTAGCGGCCGCCTTGGAGCGAGAGATCAGATATCGCCTGGCTAGATTGGCTGACATGCCCAACGCCCGCGCCCTGACCGAGCTGGTGCATCCCTCATGGGCGTTGGCGCTTGAACCCGTGACTGCGGAGGTGGCGACCCTGGGGGCCTTCCTGCGTGCGGAACGGGCATCCGGCCGCGGATACCTGCCGGCCGGCGAGCACATTCTGCGGGCGTTCTCACAGCCCCTGGACGCGGTGCGGGTCCTCATCGTCGGCCAGGACCCCTATCCGACTCCGGGCCACCCGGTCGGGCTGTCGTTCTCTGTCGGCGCAGACGTCAACCCGATCCCTCGTAGCCTGCAGAACATCTTCCAGGAGCTGGAGACCGATCTCGGGCTGCCCCGACCCAGCAACGGAGACCTGTCGCCCTGGGCCGACCGCGGCGTGCTGCTGCTCAACCGGGTGCTGACCGTCGAGCCCGGAGCAGCCGGCGGTCATCGTGGCAAAGGTTGGGAAGCCGTGACAGCACAGGCGATTTCGGCTCTTGTCCACCGGGGCGG
>JBDTMW010000338.1:0-2536 GCA_039934065.1 Actinomycetota bacterium
TCTTCGGCGATGCCAAGGACCGGGTGCAGGACATCCTCAAGGCCCTCTAGCCAGTCCTGGGTCGGGTTCTAGTAGTGGATCGGGCCGGTGTCGGCGTCATGGATGTCGTAGCCGCCGCCTTCAGGCTGGGAGTCGGCGGTACGGATCCGGATGGCGGTTGAGAAGCCGGCGCGGTCGGGTCCGGGCTGAGAGTCGTGTCTGTCGTGGTCCTGAACCTGCCCGTTGTCTTCCACGCCGAAGATCTCAGCGCAGATGGCGCGATAGGTGTTGTCCGGATCGGGCACCCACTCGACGCTGTGCAACGCCTGGTCCTGGCCCGCGCTCTCCATCACGAAGGTGCCGTAGCCGAGCAGTCGTCCGATCGGCGAGCGGTTGTAGGACATGTCGGTGACCTTGACCAGCGGCATCATGGCGACCTTGTGCGTGAGCAGCCCGTAGGTCAGGATCAGGCGCTTGTCGGTCGCGACGAACCAGTCGTGCCGCCACTCGAGGATCTTCCAGAGCGCGCGGGCAACCACGACGAACCAGGCCCACCAGAGCAGGTTGGCGACCACGCCGAGCGTGGCCGGGAGCGTGGAGTCAAGCCCGAGAACCAGAACGAGTCCGGCAACGACGGAGGCGACCGGCTCGGCAACCTTGGCCCAGTGCTGGTGAACTGCGGTCACGGTCCGTTCGCCATCCAGCAGGTAGCGGCCGAGCACGCCGTGACGTGGTCGCTGGGCCACGGGGCCGGTTGGCCGCCCCATCGCGGCGGGCCTACTTGGCTTTCAGCAGCGCGTCGAAGAAGCTGCCGAGGCTCTTGAAGCCTTGAACGATGAGGTCCCAGATGGTGCGCAGAATGTCGGCAGCCTGGCCCGGCGACTTCACGATGGCATAGACGAAGAAGGCGAGTACGGTCCAGAGAACGATCTTCTTGACCCGCTGCACGTCATCTCCTCTGAAAGGCTTCCTGCGGTGGTCACAAACCCACCCCACCATCCCAAGGAAGCGTTCCCTCGTGGCAGAGGCGCGCCGGTCACCTGGTCAGACGACACCGTACAGACGGTCGCCTGCATCGCCAAGCCCGGGCACGATGTAGCCGCGCTCGTTGAGCTTCTCGTCCATGGCGCCGGTGACGATGGTGACGGGGACGTTGAGGTCGGCCACGGCCGCCTCGAGCCTCTTGATGCCCTCGGGGGCACACAGCAAGGTGATCGCGGTGATGTCGTCGGCGCCGAGGTCGACCAGGTACCGGATGGCCGCTGCCAGAGTGCCGCCGGTCGCAAGCATCGGGTCGAGGACGTAGCACTGCCGTCCGGACAGGTCATCGGGCAGGCGATTGGCGTAGGTCGTCGCCTCGAGCGTCTCCTCGTTGCGAACCATGCCCAGGAAGCCGACCTCGGCAGTCGGCAGCAACCGCACCATGCCGTCCAGCATGCCCAGGCCGGCACGCAGGATCGGCACGACCAGCGGTTTGGGACTGGCCAGTTTGACCCCCGTGGTCGGGGCGACGGGAGTCTCGATGTCGAACGACTCGACGCGGACCTCACGGGTCGCCTCATATGCCAGCAGGGTCACCAGCTCGTCGGCCAGTCGACGGAACGTGGGGGAGTCGGTGTTCTTGTCCCGCAGCGCCGTGAGCTTGTGGGCGATCAGCGGATGGTCGGCAATGTGGACTCGCATGAGCGAAACTTAGCGTGTGACCGCCATACCCGGACAAGCAGTCGACCAGCAGTATGCCGAGTGGATGGGTAAGGCGCTTGAGGTGGCCTCCGGGGCGCTCGCCTCGGGCGACGTGCCGGTGGGCGCTCTGGTGTTCTCCCCTGACGGTGATGTCCTCGGTGCCGGGCACAACCTGCGCGAGGCGAAAGGCGACCCGACCGCCCATGCCGAGGTGGTCGCCATACGGGCTGCCGCGTCGGAGCTGCGCAGCTGGCGACTGCAGGACTGCACGCTGGTCGTCACTCTCGAGCCTTGCGTCATGTGCGCGGGAGCGTTGATGCTGGCCCGAGTCGGCCGTCTGGTGCTCGGGGCCTGGGACCCGAAAGCGGGTGCCTGCGGGTCGGTTTGGGACGTCGTGCGCGACCGGCAGGCCACGCATCGGGTCGAGGTGATCGGCGGAGTTCGCGAGCAGGAGTGCTCCCAGATCCTGCTCGATTTCTTTGCGGGGCACCGGCTCTAGTAGCCTCCCCCACGGTGGCGTGTCCGAGCGGCCAAAGGAGCACGCCTCGAAAGCGTGTGTGGGTGAAAGTCCACCGTGGGTTCAAATCCCACCGCCACCGCGGTTGACCTGCGGAAACGCCGGTCCAGCCCTTCGGGGCCGGGCCGGCGTCTCTGGTGGTGGAGTCCGGCGCCGTTCGGCAGAGTTTGTCAGATGGCCACGAGGTGAACGCTTCGCCAGCGTGTGATCCCGCCCGCGATCCGTCCCGTTTCGGTCGTCCGCGATGCGAGGTGGTCCGGGTTGTCGGCGGACACTGACGACCGGCGCGGCACCAAGGGATAGGGATACAATCGTGTACGTGAGTGTCTACGACGAAATGCCCTCCCCGGGCGCTGG
>JBDTMW010000339.1:0-2528 GCA_039934065.1 Actinomycetota bacterium
CGGTCGGGCCATCAGCTCCGGCCGGCTCACCGCGCCCAGCGTGCTCCCCGCGCAACGCATGTGAAGGTCATGGACCAACCGGGCCGTCTGGTCTGAGTCCGCAGCGACGAACCTGGTGGTGACCTGGCTGGCGGCGGCGTCCAGGTTCGGCGCGTTGAAGACAGTGCCGCGCTCGAGCTTGAGCAACAGCTCGACCGAGCTGATCCCGTAGCCGAAACGGCCGTAGATCTGGACCTCGGCAGCGTGCAGCCCGCTCAGTGCCACCCCCTGCTCATGGAGCTGCGCGAAATGGTGGGCGATCATCGCGCGAAGCACGCCGTGGCGGCGATGGTCGGGGTGGACCGACACCCACGACAACCCTGCCATGGGCAACGGGGCCAGCGAGCCCAGCGGCCCGGGCGCCGTCATTGACATGTCGTATGACGTGTAGACACCTGCCAGCTCCTCCGATCCCTCGCGCTTGGCCCCGAAGGTGCGTGCCCAGTCGAAGTGGCGGGTGACGACCTCGGCCGGATGAGCGTTCGGGTCGAAGAAGAATGCAGCCAGGTCGACGTTGAGAAGCCTCTGCCGGTCGGCGGGGGTGAGCGGCACGATCGAGATCGTCATGCCGCGAGCCTAGGGGAGGTCTTCCTCGGCACCCGGCGACCTATCCTCGCGACCTCAGGTCAGGCTCCGTCGATCGCTCTCGCGAGATCCTCGATCTGATCCGCCAGCTGGGCAGGCAAGGCCAGCTGCTGGTTCCGGATCTGGGTCAGCGTCGTGCGAAGCCGGATGAGGATCTCGGACGCCGTGGACCCGCCGCCCTCGATCGCATCGTCGATCAGCAGGGCCAAGTCAGGACGGTCGGCCAGGGCCAGCGCCTCCTCGATCAGCCGTGCGTCGCGGTAGTGGTTGCGGTTCATGCTCACATGATGTCGCAGGCGTGATGTCGCAGTCGTGATGTCGAGGCCGGGTGTCTTGGTCAGGTGGCGGTGAGGGCGTCCCTCATAGGGACGAACTTGGCATCGGACTCCGCCAGCTCGGAGGCAGCGTCCGACCCGGCGACCACGCCGCAGCCCGCGAACAGCCGGATCCGCTGCGGGTCGGCGGCGTCAAGAGCCCCGCACCGCAGCGCAATTCCCCACTCGCCGTCCCCGGCCGCGTCCATCCAGCCGACCGGGCCGGCATACCGTCCGCGGTCCATCTGCTCCAGCTCGCTGATCGCGGTGTCGGCGACGCGGGTCGGCGTCCCGCATACGGCTGCCGAAGGGTGCAGCGAAGCGGCCAGGGCCAACGACGTCGAGCCGTCGGTGAGCACCCCGGCAACGTCCGTCGCCAGGTGCATCACGTTGGACAGGTGCAGGACGAACGGCGACTCGGGGACGTTGATCGACGAGCAGTGCGGTGCCAGGGACTCGGCAACGGAGCGAACGGCATACTCGTGCTCCTCGAGGTCCTTGGACGACCGGGCCAGCGAGGCGGCGAGCGCGAGGTCGTGGTTGTCATCACCCGAGCGGCGGATGGTCCCGGCCAGGACCCGGGAGGTGACCAGGCCCTTCTCCAGCCGGACCAGCAGCTCGGGCGTGGCGCCAACCAGCCCGTCGACAGCGAAGACCCAGGTCGTGTCGTACCGCTCGGCCAGACGTTGCAGAAGCCAGCGTGGGTCGATCGCCGAGCTGGCGTTGACCGCGAGGTCGCGAGCGAGAACCACCTTGTCCATCTCGCCGGTGTTGATCCGCTCGACGGCCCTGGCAACCACGGTCGACCACTGGGCGCCCGAGAGCGCCCCGTCCGCGAACGTCACGTCCAGGGGCGGGACCGGGAGCGATGCCACCGACGGGTCAAGGCCTGCCGGCAGGTGCGAGTCGACTCCGATCGTCGTCATCCACCATCGCGAACCGCGTTGTCCGATCAGGACTTCAGGCACCACGAGGATGGCACCGGCGGGGGAGTCCGCGGAGAACGAGAAGGAACCGAACGCAACGGGGCCGGTTCCTGGCAGGTGGAGGTCGTCGCGGACCACGGCGTGACCCACCACCGACTGCCACCACGTCTGTGCCTCGGCAAAGCGGTTGGCGCCACTGGTCCGGCAGATCAGTGCCCGACCCCAGCCGACCAGCCCCTCTCCGTTGCGGACCCATGATGAGATCCGTTCTGGGCCGATGGCCTCGGGCAGCAGGGACAGCAGCGTACCGGGATTTTCGATCGCGACAGTGCGGGCCACCAGGACCGGGACAGACCCAGCTGACGACTCAGGTTGAGTCGGCTCGGATTGCGGCGAGGAGGTCACGACGGTCAAGCCTACGACGGCCAACGCGCGCAGGTGCGCACGCACCGCTGCCGGAGCGAGGAGCTGCCCGATCAGCGAGGATGGCTCCATGACCCGCGCCAACCTCGACAAGCAGCCCAGCGACGTCGCCGCGATGTTCGACGACGTCGCCGCGAAGTACGACCTGACCAACGACGTCCTCTCCCTCGGCCAGGACCGCCGATGGCGCAAGCTGGTACGCCAGACGGTGGACTCAACCCCCGGTGACGTCGTGCTTGAC
>JBDTMW010000340.1:0-2524 GCA_039934065.1 Actinomycetota bacterium
ACGCCGTTCGCCGTTCGGCTGTGGCGCTTGGTGTCCCGCGTGGTCTTCATGGCGCTGATCTCGCGCTTGAGCTTGCCGACCCTGGTGTTGATCCGGCGGCGGTCGAGCTCGATCTTGGTCTCACCGGGACCACGTGAGCCCATGCCCTGGCCGCCGGCCGCCTGGCCACCGGCCTGTCGGGACATCGACTCACCCCACCCACGCAGGCGCGGGAGGAGGTACTGCAGCTGGGCGAGCTCGACCTGAGCCTTGCCCTCACGGCTCTTGGCGTGCTGGGCAAAGATGTCAAGGATCAAGGCGGTGCGGTCGATGACCTTCACCTTGACGATGTCCTCGAGCGCTCGTCGCTGGCTGGGGCTGAGCTCACCGTCGCAGACCACGGTGTCGGCGCCCTCGGCGATGACGATGTCGCGAAGCTCGACGGCCTTGCCGGACCCCAGGAAGGTGGCCGTGTCGGGCTTCTGGCGTCGCTGGATCAACCCGGCGAGCACGGTCGAGCCGGCGGTCTCGGCGAGGGCAGCCAGCTCACGGATCGAGTTGTCGGCGTCCTCAACGGTGCCTTCGGTCCACACGCCGGCAAGAACAACCCGTTCAAGGCGTAGCTGGCGGTACTCGACCTCGGAGACGTCCTCGAGCTCGGTGGACAGCCCGGCGACCCGGCGCATGGCCGCTCGCTCTTCACGTTCGAGCTGGTCGCCGTCGAAGCCATCGGCGGAGCCGAAGTCCGATTGATTGCGGTGCCACGCGTCGTCGTCGCTGAGGGCGGAGGCCTTGAAGTCGAACAAATCAGATCGTTGAGTCATATCTCCCTTAGTTTCGCATCATTTCAACCCTCCGGGCGAACGCTTTATGCCGCATGCCGTCATGCCGTATGCCGTCAGTCGGCCAACCCGTTAGTCCCTATTGACGCTCTGCCGATATTCCACGTCCACCCGGTAGCCTGTCCGCTGATGAACGAGCCCACGTCTGCGGACCACTACTTCAGCGCCGAACCGGCCAGCGCCGCGGAACGTCGCCAGCTCCGGGTCTACCTGGCTGGACAGGAGCTGATCGTCGAAACGGCGGCTGGCGTCTTCTGTCCGGACAGGGTCGACATGGGCACCGCCGTGCTGCTGGCTCACGCGCCCGCCCCGCCCACCACCGGCAACCTGCTCGACCTCGGCTCGGGCTGGGGCCCGATCACCCTGACTCTGGGGCTGCGGTCGCCGGAGGCAAGCATCTGGGCGGTCGACGTCAACCAGCGTGCCCTCGCTCTGGTGCGTGACAACGCCAAAGCCCTCGGAATCAACGACGTGCATGCCATGACCCCCGACCAGGTGCCCGCCGAGGTCCGCTTCGACGCCATCTGGTCCAACCCGCCGATCCGGGTCGGCAAGACAGAGCTTCACGAGATGTTGCTGACCTGGCTGCCGCGGCTGGAACCCGGCGGCACGGGATACCTCGTGGTTCAGAAGAACCTGGGCGCGGACTCACTGCAACGCTGGCTGGCCGAACAGCTCGAGGCCCTGGAGCCTGGTGCCTTCAACGTGACCCGACACGCGACCGCCAAGGGATTCCGCCTGCTCGCGGTCCATCGCATACGGTCCTGACCTTTGCTCACTTCACACCGCTGAACTGGGTGAACCGGCCTCAGGTGAGAGTCGTGACCCCGTCGGCGACGAGGACCGCAGGACCGGCGAGCTCGACCTGCTGACCAGCCAGCACCCGGACCCACAGCGTTCCCCCGGGTACGTCAACCCGCCATTCGTCGTTGGCCGTGTCAGCACCGGCCCACCAGCGCGTGGCGAGGGCGGCGGCGGCTGCGCCCGTGCCGCACGAACGGGTCTCCCCCACACCGCGCTCGTACACCCTCATGGCGATATGCCCTGGACCGATCGGCCGGACGAACTCGACGTTGGTGCCGTTGGGCGCTGGAGGGTTGACTTCGGGGACCTGGGTGAGGTCCAGTGAAGCCAAATCTGCTGAATCGGGCAGTGCCACAACGGTATGCGGGTTGCCCAGGTCCAGGCTCAGTCCGGGCATGGGGTCGTGATCGTGAACCTTGACCATCACGTCGAAGCCCTTTTCGCGTGCGCCGGCGTCGTCGACGATCCGCCAGTCGCCAAGGTTGACGGCGATCAGGTCCCCCTCGAAGCGGACGACCTTGAGGCCTCCCCTGGTGGCGATCGCGAACTCGTCAGCGGCCTCCAGGCCCTCACGACGCAGGTATGCCGCGAACACACGCGCACCGTTCCCGCACATCTCGGCGGCGCTGCCATCGGCGTTGCGATAGTCCATGAACCACCGGGCCTGTGCGCCCTGGACGCGCACCTGCTGCTCGACGGCTGCCTCCGTCGGGACGACACGGATCACGCCGTCGGCGCCGATACCGGCCCTGCGGTCGGTCAGTTGTCGCACCTGCTCCGTCGTCACGTCGTGGGTGCCGTCGAGATCAGGCACCAGCACGAAGTCGTTCTCAGTGCCGTGGCCCTTGGTGAAACGCAGCTCGCCGTTGTCAGTCATCTCGGCCATTCTCCCCCACGGC
>JBDTMW010000341.1:0-2509 GCA_039934065.1 Actinomycetota bacterium
TGTTCCGCGAGAACGGCACCATCACCGCCGGCAACTGCTGCCCGCTCAACGACGGCGCGGCGGCAGTGGTCATCATGAGCGACACCAAGGCCCGCGAGCTTGGCCTCACCCCGCTCGCCCGCGTCGTGTCCACCGGCCTGACCGGCCTGTCGCCGGAGATCATGGGCATGGGCCCGGTCGAGGCGTCGCGCCAGGCGCTCGCGCGTGCGGGCATGACCATGAACGACATGGACCTGGTTGAGATCAACGAGGCGTTCGCCGTGCAGGTGCTGGCCTCCATGGACGACCTGCGAATCGACCCTGACCGGCTCAACGTGCATGGTGGCGCGATCGCCCTCGGCCACCCGTTCGGCTCCACTGGCGCCCGCATCACCACGACGCTGCTCAACGGCCTGGCCACCCGCGACGGGCAGTTCGGGCTCGAGACGATGTGCGTCGGCGGGGGCCAGGGCATGGCCATCATCTACGAGCGGCTCAGCTGAGCGGTGTATGCCGGTCAGACCAGCTCGCGGCGCAGGCTCGCCAGGTCGTCCGCCAACGTTGAGATCAGCGCAGTCGAAGGCACTGCGGCGGCGCTGGCGTCGTAGACCATGACGGTGAGCTGGTCCATCAGCGTCGCCGGACCGCAGTCCGGAACCGCCGACGCCGCTATTCCCTGCGCCTCGGCGACCCGGTCGGCCAGGGACTGGACGAGCGCGCGGACGCGTCCGGCATACGAGAGCGCGCGGTCCAGGGGCAGCTGACGCCATCGCTCGACCACGCGTTGCAGCTCGGTCGAGACCTCCTGGGGGACAGGTGACGTCGGGGCGTGCGAAACGGTCACTCGCGCAGGCGCGCGAGCAGTCGCAGGATCTCGAGGTAGAGCCAGACCAGGGTGACGATCAGGCCGTGAGCCATCAGCCAGGAGTACTTCTCGGGCAGCTGTGCCTCCACAGCGCGGTCGATCGAGTCGAAGTTGATCGCCAGCGAGTAGGACGCGAGTCCGACGCCGAGCACTGAGATGCCGATGCCGAGCATGGTGTTCTTGCCGCCGAAGCCCCAACCGCTGCCGACACCCATGAACGCCGCTGCCACATTGACGAGGCTGAAGAGCAGGTAGCCCATGATCGCCATGCCGAAGATGCGGCGGGACCGGTCAGTGACCTTGATGATGCCGAACTTCCAGGCCAGGAACATCCCGGCAAAGGTGGACGCCGTCGCGATCACCGCTGTCGTGACGATCCCGGGGTACCTCAGCTCGAAGACCGAGCTGATCGCCCCGACGAGGACACCCTCCAGTACGGCGTACAGCACGATCAACGGCACACTGATGGTCTTCTTGAAGGCGATGACCAGGCCGACCGCCAAACCACCGAACATGCCGCCGAGCATCAGCGGCAGGCTGAGCTGCTGGCGTGCAGGGTCGGCCACGGTGATCCAGGTGGCCGCGGCGACCAGGACGACGATGGAGAAGAGCCCGAGGGTCTTCATCACGACGTCATCCAGGGTCACCCGACCCATCTGCACCGGGCGCGCCGACGGCTGGTTGTACAGGTCCTGCAGCTGCTGGGAGTTAAGGCCGTCCTGGACGCCGGATCCCCCACTCGTGCGGGATGCCGCAGGCCCAGCACCAAAGCCGGCATAGCCGCCCTTGGCGATCTGCTTGTCGAGCCGGTCGAACACCGGGTTTGCCATCGTCGTTCCTCCACCAAAGTCATGCCGCCCCGTGGACGGTCCTGTCACCCAGAATAAAGGTTGAGGCTCGCCGAAAGTTCCCTCCCTGGTGTCCCCGACGGGTCTCGAACCCGCACTGGAGCGATTTTAAGTCGCCTGCCTCTGCCGTTGGGCTACGGGGACAGGCGTCAGATTACCGACAGAAGGGGCGAAGAGGTACGCCGTTCGGCCCTGTCAGCCTGTCCGGATCAGAGACGGGCCAGAACCTCGTCCAGCATCGCCTCCGTGAGCTTGCCGGTGAAAGTGTTCTGCTGGCTCACGTGATAGCTGCCCAGGAGCTGAATCGGCCTGTCCTTGTCGGTGATGAGCCTCACCTGGGCGGCGTGCGTGAACCGCGGCTTAGGACGCGGGACGTCCCACCCGAGTCGCCTGGCGCTGGCGAGAGTGGCGTCCCAGGCGAACGCGCCCAGCGCCAGCATCGAACGCAGGCCCGGAGCAGCAAGCGCGAGGTCACGGTCCAGCCAGTGCCCGCAGGTATCGCGCTCGGTCGGGGTCGGCTTGTTTCCCGGCGGTGCGCAACGTACCGCTGCGACGATGCGTACGCCGTTGAGCTGCTGCCCGTCGCCGCTGTGAGCGCTGACCGGCTGACTCGCGTATCCGGCCCGGTGCAGGGCCGCGTAGATCCAGTCACCGCTGCGGTCGCCCGTGAACATCCGGCCGGTGCGGTTGGTGCCGTTGGCGGCCGGCGCCAGTCCGACAACGAGAATCTCGGGCTGGGGGTCACCGAAGCCAGGTCCTGGCCGACCCCAGTACGGCTGGTCGGCAAAGGACGCCCGCTTGCCTTCAGTGGCAACGG
>JBDTMW010000342.1:0-2509 GCA_039934065.1 Actinomycetota bacterium
TCACGCTGCCGCCCCTCGCCTCCCGCACCGCGATCATCGCCTCGAGCAGGTGGTCCCGCTCGTCGATCAGGTCATCACCGAGCAGGACAGCGAAAGGCTGGTTGCCGACGTGGTCCGCAGCGCAGAGGACAGCGTGACCCAGACCCAGCGGCTCGCCCTGGCGCACGTAGTGGATGTTGCCGAGGTCGCTGGACTGGCGCACACGAGCGAGGCGCACCTTGTCGCCCTTGGCCTCCAGCGCTCGCTCGAGTTCCCAATGACGGTCGAAATGATCCTCCAGCGCGGCCTTGTTGCGTCCGGTCACCATGAGGACATCGCGTAGCCCGGCGCGGGTGGCCTCCTCGACGACGTACTGGATGGCCGGCTTGTCAACGACCGGCAACATCTCCTTCGGCGTTGCCTTGGTGGCAGGCAGGAAGCGGGTGCCGAGGCCGGCTGCCGGGATCACGGCCTTTGTCACGGTGCCTCGTGAGGACAAAGACGTGGCAGGTTGCTCGGTCGAAGTCATGGCCCCGACATTAGTCGGACAGGCGATCGCTTCGTGAGACCTGGTCGCGTCCCAGAACCTTGGCGTGAGCCGCCGCGTCATCCGCCGCCCGCAAAAGCTCTGTTGACGTCCCGGCCTGCTGCGGCCAGGTGGCCACGCCGACACTGACACGAACCACGATCGACGTCTCGTCCACCACGAACGGCTGGTCACGCACTGCGCGCCAGACCCTGTCAGCCGCGGCGACCGCCGCTTCAGGGTCGAGCTCGGGGCAGACAACCGCAAACTCCTCGCCGCCGTATCGGGCCACACGGTCGACCGTCCGGACGCTCGCGGCGATCCGCGCTGCAACACCCGCGAGGACGTGGTCCCCCGCCGTATGTCCGTGCTGGGTGTTGATATCCCGGAAGCGGTCGATGTCGACGATCAGCAGCGAGCAGCACCGGCCGAAGTGCCTCGCGCGGTCGACCTCGGCTGCGAGCGTCGTCGTGAGCATGCGCAGGTTGCCGACACCGGTCAGTGGGTCGAAGACCGAGAGTCGTTGAGCCTGCCGGTGCAGCAGGGCGTTGTCCATCGCGACGCCGGCCGGACCGGTGATAGCCACCAGCGATGCCCCGCTCTCCGTGTCGTATGCCGCGGAGCCGGGTCGCCGTTCGACGACGAGCACCCCCAGCCTGTCGCTACCTCGCTGTAGCGGCGCGCACAGAACCGGCCCGCCCACAGACGCCGGCTGATCCGATCGGTCCATCCAGGCGGGAAGGCCGGTGGACACCACCCGACCCATGAGGGTGCCCTCCATGCGGACCCGTCCAGCCGACGAACGCAGGGACTCCGGCGGCCAGGCAACCCGGGCGACCAAGGCGCTTCCCTCAACCAGCCAGGCCGTGGCCCTGACGCTCTCGGTGGTCGAGGCCGAGATGGCGCACACGGTGGCCAGAAGCCCGTCGAGGTCATGGGTGCGCTGCAGCGCATCGCCGAGCCGCTGGACATTGTCGGTGAGCAGGTCGCGGCTGTGCTTGATCTCCATCAACTGCTGATCGAGCTCTCCTGCCATGTGGTTGAAGCTCTGTGCCAGCCGACCGACCTCGTCGGTTCGCACGACTGGCAGGCGCACCGAAAGGTCTCCTCGGGCCGCCTGCTCGGCGGCGAGAGTGACGGCCACCACCGGCATGGTCAGCTGGCGGGCCAGCCACCACACCATCGGCGCTCCGAGCGCAAGCGCAAGGCCCAGCAACGTGAACAGCGCCCAGGGAGAGGGCACTCCGTCACTTGACGGAGCCGTGGCGATGACCAGGCAAGGGTGCCCGGTTCCGGCGGCGGCAACCTCAACGGGGCTGTCCGGCAGACCCCCACGGCCTCCATCAAGCCTCGAGAGCGCGAGCGTCCTCAGCTGACGGTCGAGCGGACCCGACGCGGTCGATGCGGTCGTGCCATCGGGGCAGGCGACGGCAATGTCGAGGTCCGCGCCTGCTCCGATGTCGGTGAGCCAGCCGACCAGCCGGCCGCCGTCGAGCGGCGAGGCAACCACGGCAGTCACTGACGATGCTGACCCCGGCGTGCCGTTCAGAAGAGGCGCCGTCGCAGTCACCCAGTCCTTCAGGAATGGCGACGATGTCGTGGGGGCCGCCACCTGTGGCGCCGTGGGGACGAACGGCGCCGAACACCCTTTGCCCGGGCCAACATCCAGAGTGATGCCGTTGGGCACCGATGGCGAATGCGCCAGATTGATCTGATCGCGGCTTATCGATCCGTAGCCGGTCCGGCGTTCCAGCCCACGATGCAGTGCCGCCTCTGCTGGCTCACCCTTGACCACGGCCAGAACCATCAGCCTGGCCGAGTCGCCAGCTCCGACGCAAGCCTGAACCTGCAAGGAGGCGACCGCCCCGGCAACCACCTGCAGCCGCGCCGAGCCTTGCTCACGAAGCTGTTTGGGAACGACAACGGCAAGGACAAGGGCCGTGCCCAACAGCAGCGGCAGCAGTGCGACACAGAGGATGAGCGTCAGACGGATTCGCACCGACA